>NZ_JBDPMC010000010.1:0-147975 GCF_039871625.1 Micromonospora sp. B11E3
CACCTCTTGCCGAGATGGAAGCCGTCTGCCGAGATCGACCCTCACTCCGGAAAAGATCTCGGCAGACGTTTACCCAGCTCAACGGCACCTTTGCCGAGATGCCGAGATGCCGAGATGGTTCAGCCCTGCTCGCAAACGAGAAGGGCTGAACCCGCGCCGCGCGGCCCGACTACGACGACGGCCGCGCGGCTGCATCCCGCGCCGCCTTGCGCTGCTCCGCGACCTGGCGGCGGTATGCGGCCTGCTCCTGCTCGTGCCGCTGGAGCGCGGGCAGAGCATCCGACGCACCGAACGCCACCTTCGCCCCCACAAGTTCGGCAACGCCGTCCTTGTCAAGCCCGTAGGAGCGCAGGCTGTCCACCGCCGACACCAGGGCAGCCGCTTGAACCGCCGGAGCCCACCGCGCCAAAAGGTCCATCAAGTCCCCGAAGTTGTCGACCTTGACATACGGCGAGCCCTGGTTGACATCCCAGACATCGACAAGGAACTCGTCTCGCCCATCGACAGTCCGCCGGAACGACTCAACACGCAGGGGTGACTCATCGCCACCTATCGCCAAGAACCCGGACCACCCCTGTCCCTCCAGCCACTCAATCACGTCAACGTTGTCCGGCGCGCCCTCAAACGGATCGAAGATCTCATAACTCATCAGCACATTCTGCCGGCTCGACCCCACCCGGCGCAGCACCCGCACACCGCGCCACACACTGCCCCCAAGCAGAACCGGCCCGCTGAGAGCCACACAGGCAGCTCGACGCATGGCCTAACACCGGGCCGCCTCTGATCTTGGCTCTACGGCGCTCTCAGCGGTCCGCTCTACGCCGTTCTGCGGCGACGTCTCCCCATCCCTCCACAAGTGATCCGCATCGACCGGAAGGCCCTCACCGTGCGAATCAGGCTGCACGGCACACCCGCTGAAACAGCCGCAGCGCTTGCCGCCATCGCCCAAGTGCTGCACATCCAGCAGGTCAGCCGGCCCTACCCCGACCGCCGATCCCCGATGTTCCAGCGCATCTACCTCGACGCCACTCCGAGGAAGGACGCCCGCCGATGACTACCCGCCGCACCCCGACCGGCAACCTGCTCACCCTCGCCGAAGTCCTGGACGAACTCCGCGTACCCCGGTCGACCTTCTTCCGCTGGAAGGCCACCGGCCGCGCCCCCAAAACCATCAAGTACCCGAACGGCAGCCTGTACGTCCGCCGCCGCGACCTAGACGCCTGGCTTACCGACCACGAGGAAGAGGCAGCCGCTTGAGCAGCTACAGCGTGCGAATTTACGCGATCCTGGCTAACGATCTCTCCGGTAAGAAAAAGTCATACACGGTCCGATGGAAGGTTGCTGATAAGCCGTTCCGGAAGACGTTCGCCACCCGCGCACTGGCCGAGAGCTTCCGATCAAAGCTGGTCGTGGCGCAGCGCGAGGGAACCGCGTTCGATGAGAAGAACGGGCTACCCGAACCGATGGCCCGAGAGCTGAACAGCCGGAATTGGTACGACCTGGCCGTAGCTTTCGTGGACATGAAGTGGCCGCGAGCGGCAGCTACCCAGCGCAAGAGCATCGCTGACGCGCTCACCACCGTTACGCCCGCGCTGCTCGCCACATCGCGCGGAGCGCCGGCCGAAGCGGATATCCGCCACGCGCTCTACGTCTGGGTATTCAACAAGTTGCAGCGCGACCGCGACAACGGCGTGCCACCCGAGCGCCTTGCGCCGGTTGTCCGGTGGCTCGGCGCGAACACGCTGCCGCTGCCGGAGGTGGCGAATCCGGCCACCATCCGAAAGGCGCTCGACTTGCTGACGACTCGGATTGACGGCCGCCCGGCCGCCGCAAATACCGTCGCAAGAAAGCGCGCAGTCTTTTACAGCGCATTGAAGTACGCCGTGGAACTGCGTTATCTCGACGCCCACCCAATGGACTTCATCCAGTGGCGAGCGCCGAAGAACACCGATCAGGTCGACCGAAAGGTGGTGGTCAACCCAAAACAAGCCCGTGCGCTGCTCACGGCGGTCGGCCAACGCGATCCACACTTGGAAGGCTTTTTCGCCTGCATGTACTTTGCCGCCCTCCGGCCGTCTGAGGTGATCCACCTACGCGCCGATGAATGCGAGCTACCCGAGCAGGGATGGGGGTGGCTTCACCTCAGCGGCTCCACACAGCAGGTTGGCGAGGATTGGAGCGACAGCGGCGAATCGCTGGAAGATCGCGAGTTGAAGCACCGGGCGAAGAAGGCGACCCGCGACGTGCCGGCCTGCCCGGAACTGGTTCGCATCCTGCGGCACCACCTACGGACGCACTGCCGGGACGCCAACGGCCGCATGTTCAACGCCGCTGGCGCTCGCGTCGCTCCGGTGTCCAAGAGCACGTATCTACGCGCATGGCGGCAAGCGCGGGAGGCTGCGCTGACGCCAGTTCAGCAGCGGTCGCCACTGGCGCACCGGCCGTACGACCTGCGGCACGCTGCCGTGTCGCTCTGGCTCAACGCCGGCGTGCCGGCTACCCAGGTCGCCCAGTGGGCCGGGCACAGCGTGCATGTGCTGTTGAAGGTCTACGCGTCGTGCATCGACGGACAGGACGAGGCGGCGCGGAAGCGAATCGAGGGAGCGTTGGGCACCGAGCAACCGGAAGCGGCCGAGAGCGAGCCGGAGACGCCGACACGTATACGACACGACCAGTGAGACGCGACGGCCCCGAGCGGGACGAAGTGAGACGGACTCACCACTCATAGACACGCCCCCTGACCGGCGTTCGCGCTGGTCAGGGGGCGTTTTTGCTGTTCGGGTGAGCGGAGGGTGTGGGATTCGAACCCACGAGGACGTTGCCGCCCTACCGGTTTTCAAGACCAGCGCCATCGGCCACTAGGCGAACCCTCCCGGGCCACGCCCCGGGGGACGCGACCGCTGCCTAGTCTGCCAGAAGTCGGTCGGCGGGCGAGCCGCCGTCCCACCGTCGACGCCAGGACGGCCCGAAGTGCGACACCCGGCCGTCCTGCTGGTCACCGGTGTCGCGGCCGCCGGGAAGATCCACAGTGGCCGGCCCTGCCGGCCCGCTCCGGCAGCGGACGGTGGAGGAGATTCCGGCCCCGACGTGGACGACGGGCCCGATCGGGTAAGACTGGGCCATGCGCGCGATCACGATCCCGGAACCCGGCGGACCCGAGGCACTCGTCTGGGCGGAGGTGCCCGATCCGCGGCCCGGCCCCGACGAGGTCATCGTGGACGTGCGGGCCAGCGCGGTCAACCGGGCCGACCTGCTGCAACGCCAGGGGCACTATCTGCCGCCGCCGGGCGCGTCGCCGTACCCGGGTCTGGAGTGCGCGGGGGTGGTCAGCGCGGTCGGGCCGGACGTGACCGGCTGGGAGCTCGGCCAGGAGGTCTGCGCGCTGCTGGCCGGCGGCGGCTACGCCGAACGGGTGGCCGTGCCCGCCGGGCAGCTGCTGCCGGTGCCGGACGGCGTCGGCCTGGTCGACGCGGCGGCACTGCCCGAGGTGGCCTGCACGGTCTGGTCGAACGTGGTGCGGCTGGCCGGGCTGGCGAAGGGCGAGACCCTGCTGGTGCACGGCGGCGGCAGCGGGATCGGCACGTTCGCCGTCCAGCTCGGTACGGCCCTCGGCGCGACCGTGGTGGTGACCGCTCGGGCCGCGAAGCACGAGCGGCTGCGCGAGCTGGGCGCGGCGCACACGATCGACTACCGGGAGCAGGACTTCGTCGAGGAGGTACGGCGGGTCACCGACGGCCGGGGTGCGGACGTCGTCCTCGACATCATGGGCGCGGCGTACCTGGCCCGGAACGTGGCGGCGCTGGCCACCGGCGGCCGGCTCGTGGTGATCGGCATGCAGGGCGGCCGGAAGGCCGAGCTGGACCTCGGCGCGCTGCTCGCCAAGCGGGCCACGGTGGCGGCCACCGCGCTGCGGTCCCGGCCGCCGGCGGAAAAGGCGGAGATCGTGGCGGGCGTACGCGAGCAGGTCTGGCCGCTGGTGTCGGCGGGTGCGGTGCGGCCGGTGGTCGACCGGCGGATGCCGATGACCGAGGCTGCCGAGGCGCACCGGCTGGTCGAGTCCAACGCGCACTTCGGCAAGGTGCTGCTCACCGTCGGCTGACCTCAGTCGGGGGTGCCCTCGGGCAGCATCAACCGGGCGCCCGGGCCCTCGCCCGACAGCTTGTCCTCGGGGTTGTACAGGGTGCAGCGTCGCAGCGACAGGCAGCCGCAGCCGATGCACCCGTCGAGGTCGTCGCGGAGCTTGGACAGCAGCCGGATCTTCTCGTCGAGGCGGGCCCGCCAGGCGGTGGACAGCTTCGCCCAGTCGGCCGCGGTCGGGGTGCGGGAGGCGGGCAGGGAGTCGAGGGCCGCGCGGATCTCCTCCAGGGAGATGCCGACCTGCTGGGCGATCCGGACGAACGCCACCCGGCGCAGCTCGCCGCGGGCGTACCGGCGCTGGTTGCCACCGGTGCGCTCGGCCCGGATCAGGCCGAGGCGCTCGTAGTAGCGCAGCGCCGAGGGCGCCACGCCGCTGCGCGCGGCGAGCTGCCCGATCGTCAATGACTCCTGCATCACGTTCGCCTTGAGTTGAAGTGGACTTCAACTTGCAGGCTAGCCGCATGACAATCATGACTGCCACCGCCCCGACCCCCGCCGGCGGTCCACCCGCCTCGCCCGCCGGCCCGCCGGGGCCCGTCGCGCCGCTGCTGGAGCGGATCCGCGCCGGACGGGAGTTCGGCGCCAACGTGTACTCCACGGTCGACGTGCTCTGGGTGCTCTACGACCGGGTCCTGCGGATCACCCCGGAGACCGTCGACGATCCGGACCGGGACCGGTTCCTGCTCTCCAAGGGGCACGCGGTCGCCGGCTACTACGCCGTGCTCGCCGCCAAGGGCTTCGTACCCGTGGACTGGCTGGACGACCAGGGCGGCCCGGACAGCCGGCTCGGCGACCACCCCGACCGGCTGCTGGTGCCGGGGGTGGAAATCGGCTCCGGGTCGCTGGGCCACGGCCTCGGCCTGGGCGTGGGCACCGCGCTCGGGCTGCGGGCCCAGGGCCTGCTGACCCCCCGGGTGTACGTCCTGCTCGGCGACGCCGAACTCGACGAGGGCTCCAACCACGAGGCGATCGCGTACGCGGGCGCGGTCGGGCTGGCGAACCTGACCGCCGTGGTGATCGACAACGGCTCGGCCACCCACGGCTGGCCCGGCGACGGCGCGGCGGCCCGGTTCACCGTCAACGGGTGGACCGCCGCCACCGTGGACGGGCGCGACCACGACGCCCTGCACGCCGCCCTCACCGGGCAGGACGGGAACCGACCGCACGTTGTCGTCGCGGTCGTACGGGACGGGAAGTGACCATGATGCGGGAAGCCTTCATCGACACCACCACGGCGCTGCTGGCCGAACAGCCGCGCACCGCGCTGGTGCTCGCCGACATCTCGGCGGCGGCGTTCGCCCCGGCCGCCGGACGGCACCCCGACCGGGTGCTCAACGTCGGCATCCGGGAGCAGTTGATGCTCGGGGTGGCGGGCGGGCTCGCCCTGACCGGGCTGCGGCCGGTGGTGCACAGCTACGCGCCGTTCCTCGTCGAGCGGGCGTACGAGCAGATCAAGCTCGACCTCGACCACCAGGGGGTGAGCGCGGTGCTGGTCAGCGTCGGGGCGTCGTACGACCGGGCCGCCGCCGGCCGTACCCACCTCTCCCCGGCCGACGTGGCCCTGATCGACACCCTGCCCCGCTGGACGGTGCACGTGCCCGGCCACGCCGACGAGGTGCCTGCCCTGCTCCGCGCGGCGGTCGACGGCGACGGGCCGACGTACGTGCGGCTGTCGACGCAGGCCAACGCCCGGCCACGCGGCGGCGACGGCACGCTGGACGTGGTGC
This sequence comes from Micromonospora sp. B11E3, assembly GCF_039871625.1. Lineage (NCBI taxonomy): Bacteria > Bacillati > Actinomycetota > Actinomycetes > Micromonosporales > Micromonosporaceae > Micromonospora > Micromonospora sp. B11E3. Next base: position 5,865 of record NZ_JBDPMC010000010.1, read on the forward strand.
GGGACGCGGGGCCGGGGGCACCGCTGCTGGTCGCGGTGGGACCGACGCTGGACGCGGCGCTCGCGGCCGTCGAGGGGCTTGCGGTGACGGTGGCGTACACGCACCGGCCCCGGCCGTTCGACGTGGCCGGGCTGCGGGCGCTCGCGGGCACCGAGGTGATCCTGGTCGAGCCCTACCTGGCGGGCACGTCCGCGCGGGTGGTGGGCGATGCGCTGGCGGACCGGCCGCACCGGCTGCTGGCGCTGGGGGTGGGGCGGGAGGAACTGCGGCGGTACGGCTCCACCGAGGACCACACCCGCTGGCACGGGCTGGACCCGGCGGGCCTGCGCCGCTCGGTCAGCGCCTTCCTGGCGGCGCGGCTCGGCTGAGCGGGGTCAGCGCCTTCCTGGCGACGCGGCTCGGCTGAGCGGGGGCAGGCCTTCCTGGCGGCGCGGCTCGGCTGAGCGGCGGCTGAGTAGCGTCAGTGCTGCGAGCCGGCGAGGGGATGGCGGCGGGTACGCTCCCGGCCGAGGATCCAGACCGCCTCGACGCCGTCCTTCCAGGTGATCTTCTTGCCCTCCTCGCGGCCCCGCGCGCGGTAGCTGATCGGCACCTCGTACGGGCGGATGCGCCGGCGCAGCAGCTTGCCGGTCACCTCCGCCTCCATCCCGAAGCCGCGGGAGCGGACGTCGAGGGAGCGGTAGAGGGCGACCGGCATCAGCTTGAAGCAGGTCTCCAGGTCGCCGATGTAGGAGTTGAACAGGATGTTGGCCGCCATGGTGACGCCCTTGTTGCCCATCACGTACCAGAAGCTGTACGCGCTGTGGCTGCCGAAGGTGCGATTGCCGTAGACCACCGTGGCGCGGCCGTCGAGCACCGGGTCGAGCAGCTTCGGGATGTCCTGCGGGTCGTACTCCAGGTCGGCGTCGAGGATGACCATGTATTCGCCCTCGGCGTTGTCGACCGCCGTTCTGATGGCCGCGCCCTTGCCCGCGTTGCGCTGGTGGGTGACCACGCGCAGTCGTGTGTCGTCCGCCCGGCCGAGGATCTCGGCTGTGCCGTCCCGGCTGCCGTCGTCGACCACCACCAGCTCGATCTCGCACGGGTAGTCGACCGCCAGGGCCTGCTTGAGGGCATCCGCGATGCGTTCTTCCTCGTTGTAGACCGGCATGAGGATCGAGAGCTTCACGGGAATCTCCACGGTGGCGACGACACGTCAGACCAAGCCTAGCCTGGCAGGTCAGCGAGGTGCTGCTGGCCACCGCCGGGCGTCGGAGCCGCGTTCTCAAACGCATGGTGAATACTTCGCGCCATGTCGGCAGCCGGCTCCCTGCTCGTGGCGGTCCCGCCGGCCGCCGTCGTGTCGTTCGCCGTGGCGCTGCGCCCCCGCCGGGCGGACACGGTCGCCCCGCTGCGGCTGGCCGTGCTGCGGGCGGCGCTGGTCACCGACGCGTTCGCGGTGCTGACCGTGGAGCTGCTCGGTGCGCTGCGCCTGTTGACCCTGCCCGCGTTCGCGGCGGCCTGGCTGCTGCTGCTCGCCGTCGCGGTGGCGGCGGCCGGGTGGCGGCTGCGCCGCGAGGGCACGTCCGTGGGCGCGCTGGCCGCCGCCGTCCGCGCGCGCCGCGCCGGGCTGGCCGGTTTCTGGCGTACGGCGGGACGCGGGGAGCGCCTGCTCCTCGGCACGACCGGCGGGCTGGTCCTGGTCGAGCTGCTGATCGCCCTGATCGCCGAGCCGAACAACTTCGACTCGCAGACCTACCACCTGCCGAAGGTGGAGCACTGGGTGGCCCAGCGGAGCCTGGAGTTCTGGCCCACGGCGATCCACCGGCAGGTGACCATCCCGCCGGGGGCCGAGTACCTGCTGCTGCACCTACGACTGTTCACCGGCGGGGACGGGCTGCACAACCTGGTCCAGTGGGCCGCCGGGGTGGGCTGCCTGCTGGTCGCCGCCCGGATCGCCGCCCAGCTCGGCGGGGGTCGACGGGCCCAGGCGCTCACCGCGTTCGTGCTGGCCACCACGCCGATGGTGGCACTCCAGGCGACCAGCACCCAGACCGACCTGGTCTGCGCCGCGTGGGTCGCCTGCGTGGCGAGCCTGGCGCTGGACGGGCTGCGCCGGCGGGCCGGCGTCGGCACCGTGCTGCTGCTCGGCGCGGCGACCGGGTTGACGGCCGTGACGAAGACGAGCGGGCTGATCGCGGTCGGCCCGCTGCTGCTGTTGTGGGGGATCGGCCAGCTCCGACTGGCCTACCTAACGACGGGCCGGCCCCGGCCGGCACGGGTCGCCGGAGTCGCCCGCACGGTGGCCGGTTCCCTGCTGGTGCTGCTGGTGGCGCTGGTGGTGGTCGGCCCGTTCCTGGCCCGGGTGCAGGCGGAGTTCGGCCACCCGCTGGGGCCACCGCGGCTGCGCGAGTCCATCCCGATGGAGCGGCACGACCCAGCGTCCGTGCTGGTCAACGCCCTGCGAATCGGGCACACCGCACTGGACACCCCGCTCGCGCCGGTGCGCTCCGGCACGGCCGAGGCGATCATGGACAGCGCCCGGGCGATCGGGGTGGATCCGCAGGACCGGGCCATCACGTTCGGCCGCGAGATCTTCCCGGTGCCGGCCTGGTACCCCGACGAGGACCGGGTGGCGTTCCCGCTGGCCGGCGTGCTGGCGCTGATCGGGGCGGCGCTGGCGGTGGCCCGACCGGCCCGGGTCAGCCCGGCGGCGGCCGGCGCGCTGCGGGCGTACGCGGTCGTGGTGGTGACCACCGTGGCGCTGCACACCGCGATGATCAAGTGGCAGCCGTGGGGAAACCGGCTGCTGCTCTACGCCCTGGTCCTGGCGGCCCCGCTGGCCGGGCTCTGGCTGGACGCGCTGTTCCGCCGCCGGCTGGCCCCGGCGCCGGGCCCACGACCGTCGACCGAGCCGGTCGCGGCGGCCAGGCCGATCCCGGCGGCGGAACCGGTCGCGGCGGCCAGGCCGATCCCGGCGGCGGAACCGGGCGCGGCGGCGGAACCGGGCTCGACGGTCAGGCCGAACTCGACGGCGGGACCGGGCTCGGCGGCGGGCCGGCGGCGGTCGGTGGCGGTCGGGCTGGCGGTGACCGTGCTGGCCACGTCGGCGCTGGCCGGGGTCCTCGCGCTGTCGTACGGCTTCCCGCGCCGGCTGGTCGGGGCCGGCTCGGTCTTCACCACGTCGGACTGGGACACCCGCTTCCTGCGCCGGCCGCAGTGGGCCGAGGAGTTCCGCTGGGCGGCCGACGCGGTCCGGGCGTCCGGGGCGCGGCGGATCGGGCTGGTGCAGCAGAACGACAACTGGGAGTACCCGTGGTGGCTGCTGCTGCGGGACGCCGACGGCGGCTCCCCGGACCTGGTGGCGCTCCAGTCGGTGCTGCCCGACCGCCCGCCGGCCGACCCGGCCTCGGTGGACGCGGTCGTCTGCACCGGCAACCGGAAGGAGTGCGCGGACCTCGTGCCGCCCGGCTGGCCGCTGGAATGGCGCGGCTACGTCGGCTACGCCCTCCCGCCGCTCCGCTGACGCCGCCCGCCTCCGGGCCGCTGACGCCGCCCGCCTTCCGGGTCGCGCAACTTCCTGGAACTTGTCCCCTCCGTCGCTGCTCAGGGGGCAACTTCCACGAACTTGCGCGGATCTTGGGCCGGAGCGCGCTCAGGTTCACCGCCCGTTACCGAGACGTATTCACATATCTCGACGGAAGCGTTACCGTCGGTTAACTCGATCGACGTCCCGCGATCGAGTGGAAGGAGTACGTCGATGTCTGGTACCCCCGCCAGGCGCGCCCGGAGGTCCCCGCGACGGGCCCTGACCGTCGTCCTCGCCACCGCGCTCGTCCTGCCGATGCTCGCCGGGCCGGCCTCCCCCGCCGCCGCGGCCGACCCCCCGCCCGTCCAACCGCTCCCCGCCAACCTCGAAGCGGTCCGCGCCGCCGAGGCCACCGCCCTGTACGGCAGCCCCGAGATCCGGCCGATCGAGCAGCGCCGCACCTCGCTGATCACGATGGGCGACAGCGAGATCTCCGGCGAGGGGGTGGGCAACTACGTCCCCGGCACCCACGAGCCCGGCAACTGGTGCGACCGGTCGTACGACCAGGCCGTGTTCCGTACCGGCATCCCGTCGGACACGCAGTACAACCTGGCCTGCTCCGGGGCCACGCCGTGGAACCTGGTGGCGGGCGGCCCGACCCAGCACAACGAGCTGAACCAGGGCGACTACCTGGCGATCAAGGCCCGCAACACGCGCGTCAAGCTGATCTGGGTGGTGGTCGGCGCCAACGGCGACGGCACGATCCAGTTCGGCCCGGTGGCCACCGACTGCGCGCTGCGCCGGGTGTTCTTCCTGGGCACCTGCTGGCAGACGTACACCGACCAGTGGACCATCCGCACCGACGGCAGCCGGCGGGCCGTCGAGGAGGCGCTCGCCTCGATCCGGCAGACCATGACGAACGCCGGCTACCTGCGCTCCGACTACGAGCTGGTGTTGATGTCGTACCCGAGCCCGGCCAGCCCGGACGTCGAGGACAACCCGAACTTCCCCGGCTGGTACTCGGGCGGCTGCCTGCTCTACCTGGCCGACGCGGCGTTCGCCCGGAACAAGGCGGTGCCGCTGTTCGAGTCGGCGCTGCGCGCCGCCGCCGCCAACACCGGCACCCGGTACCTGGACGCCAGCCGGCTCTTCCACGGTCACGAGGTGTGCACCGACAACACCTCGGTGCGGGGCCTGTACATCGAACTCGGTATCTGGGACGAGAACGCGGCCCGGCAGTCGTTCCACCCCAACGCCCGGGGCCACGGCATGTTCGCCCAGTGCATCACCCAGTTCTGGAACTCGGGGCAGCAGCAGGCGACCTGCGCCGACCCGGCCAGCACCGGCAGCGGGATCCTGTACGGCGGGCTGATGGAGTTCCGGCAACTGCGCAACGGGGCCACCGGCACCTGCGTCGACGGCAGGGGGTACGACTCCCGCAACGGCACCGTCCAGCAGTCGTACGCCTGCCACGGCGGCCGTAACCAGGGCTTCTGGTACGACCCGACGCGCCAGTCACTGCACTCGGAGCTGTCCCACGACCGCTGCCTCGACGTGTCCGGCGGTTCGCTGACCGTCGACACGACGGTCAACATCCACGACTGCCACGGCGGCGCCAACCAGCAGTTCGTGTTCGTCGGCAACCAGCTCCGGCCGGCCGGCGCGAGCAACCTCTGCGTGGCGTTCGACAACCCGTGGCTGGGCACGCCCCGGCTGTGGCTGGCCACCTGCTCGACCAGTGCCCGCCAGCAGTGGTCGTTCGAGTCGCGCAGCTTCGCCAACCCGGTCGGCTACGGCCACGACGACTTCATCGGCTCACGCGTCTACTGACCGGCAAGACGCGTCTACTGACCGGCAAGAAGGGGCCTCGGTCACCGGGGCCCCTTCCCTGCCTCACCTGATCAGGACGAGGCGGGCCGTGGCCGTGTCGCCGTCCTTGGCGCCGGCCACGCCGACCGTGGTGCCGACCTTGACCGCGGTCGGCTGGATCGTCGTACGCCGCTCGACCACCCGCAGGTTCTCGCCGAAGGTCCAGGTCATCGTGAAGCCGTCGGTCGACTTGACGGTCATCGAGTCGCCGTCGATCGCGGTCACCTCACCGCGCTGGACGGCCACCGTCCGCGTACCGCCGTCCTTCGTGCGGACGACCGCCTCGCCGTGCAGCGTGCCGCGGCGCAGCAGCACCCGGGCCCGGTGGCGCTTGCGCCACTCCTCCGCCCGCTCGCCCCGCCTCGTCTTCTCCCCGGCGCTCGGCGACGGCTCGCCGGAGGCGGCGGGCGCGGGCGCGGCGACCAGCTCCAGGTCCAGGTCCCCGGCGTCGAAGCCCATCGCGGCCAGCGCCTGACCCTCCGCCCCCAGCGCGGCGGACACCTCGACCGCGGTCTCCTGCTGGCGGCTGCCGGTCACCTCGGCCGGGCCGCATCCGGCCACGCCGAACGCGAGCGCCGCGAGCAGCGCGGTGGTGCCGGCGACGAGTCCGTGACGTGCCATCGTTCTCCCTTTCCGTCGGTTGGCCCCAGCGTCGCGCACCGGGGCTCAGGTGACGTCAACGCGATGTTCGGATCAGGTAAGGATCCGCCGGCAGCCGTACGGTGAACGCCGCCCCGCCCTCGGGCGCGTGCCCGGCGGCTATCTCCCCGCCGAGCCGGCGGACCAGCCCCGCGGCGAGCGCCAGGCCGAGCCCGCTGCCCACCTTGCGCACCCCCCGGTAACGCTGGTGCAGCGCGCCGCGCTCGAACGCCACCGCCAGGTCGTCGTCGGTGAAGCCCGGGCCGCCGTCGCGCACCTCCAGCACGCCGCCGGCGGCCGGGTCGGACCCGGCCGGCCGGGCCGCGAGCACCACCGGCGCCCCCGGGGGTACGACCCGCAGCGCGTTCTCCAGCAGCCCGTCGACCACCTGCCGGATCCGCCCCGGATCGGTGTACGCCGGCACGGGCCGGTCGGGGATCTCGGTGCGGAACGGCACCCCCACGGCCGCGCAGCGGTCGGCCCAGGTGCGCTCCGCGTCCGCCGCCAGCCGGGCCAGGTCGACGGCCACCGGCTCCAGCGGGAAGTCGGCCGCCTCCAGCCGGGCCAGCGCCAGCAGGTCGCGGACCAGCCGGTCCAGGTGCTCCGCCTCGGCGAGCATGGTCCGCCCGGTGTCCGGGGCCTCGTCCGCGCCGACCACTCCGTCGGCCAGCGCCTCGGCGTACCCCCGGATCGCCGTGAGCGGGGTGCGCAGCTCGTGCGAGACCGACAGCAGGAACTCCCGCTGCCGTCCCTCGCTGGTGGCCAGCGCGGCGGCCAGCCCGTTCAGCGCGATTGCCAGCTCGGCGACCTCGTCGGGCGGCTCGACCGGCACCCGCACGCTCCGGTCGCCGGCGCTGAGCCGGGCGGCGGCGGTGGCGGCCGTACGGATCGGGTGGGCGAGCCGGCGGGCCAGCAGCGACCCGGCGGCCAGCCCGGCGGCCAGCCCGGCGAGCAACGGCAGCCACAGGCTCAGCAGCACCCGGCCCCACAGTCCGGGGATGGCCGGCCGGGTGCTGCTGAGCACCACGCCGTCCCCGCCGGGCAGCGCCCGCCCCTCGACCAGGGCGCGCTCGCCAGCCACCAGCCGCCGGCCGGAGACGTTGCGCCCCTCGGCGACCCGGTTCACCACCTGCCCGGGCAGGCCGGCGCGGTCGACCGTGCCGGCCCGGACGACGTACACGTCGATGTCCTGCGCGCGGAGCTGGCGGATCAGCCGGTCGCCGGCCGCGTCGCGCTGCCGCACCCGGGATACGCGCAGCACGTCGGCGGCGAGTCGGGCCTGCGCGGCGAGGGCCTCCTGGTCGCGCCGCTCCGCCCCGCGCACCGCCAGCGGCACCGCCACCAGCGCCGTGACCAGCACCGACACGAGCGCCACGGCGCAGGTGACCAGCACCGCCCGGGCGGTGAGCGTACGGCCGGGGCGGCGGCGCGGCGGCGGGGCCGGGCGGGCGCCGATGACCGGCAGCGCGACGGTCGGCTGGGCCGGGACGGGCGTCTCCGGCGCGGGCCCGCCCGCGGGCGGCGCAGGCTCAGCCATCGGCGGCGTACCCGACGCCCCGGTGGGTGCGGATCACCCCGGCCGCCGCACCCAGCTTCGCCCGGACCTGCGCGACGTGCACGTCGACGGTGCGGGTGCCGGCGTGGGCGGCGTACCCCCAGACGCCGGCCAGCAGCTCCTCCCGCGTGAAGACCCGGCCGGGGCGGGCCATCAGGTGGGCGAGCAGGTCGAACTCCGTGGAGGTGAGCTGGACCGGGGCGCCGGCCGCGGTCACCGTCCGGCGGGTCGGGTCCAGGGTCACCGGGCCGACCACCCGGGTCCGCTCCGCGGCCTCGGGTGCGCCGGTGGCGCGGCGCAGCACGGCGCGGACCCGGGCGACCAGTTCGCGCGGGCTGAACGGCTTGGTCACGTAGTCGTCCGCGCCGAGTTCCAGGCCGACGATCCGGTCCACCTCGTCGTCGCGCGCGGTGAGGAAGATGACGGGCGTCCAGTCGCCGGCCTCGCGCAGCCGCCGGCAGATCTCGGTGCCGGCCAGGCCCGGCAGGGCGATGTCCAGGACGCAGGCCACCGGGCGCAGCCGGCGGGCGGCGGACAGTCCGGCCTCGCCGTCGCGTTCCAGGTGTACGCCGAAGCCGTCCCGGCTCAGGTAGAGCCGGACCAGGTCGGCGATGGCCGGCTCGTCCTCGACGACGAGGATCAGCCCGCGTCCGGGTGCGTCGACGGTCACCGACCCATGATTGCCGACCGGCACCGACGGGGATCGCCGGGGCGTGTTCGGATCAGGTAAGGATCAGCGGGGGTCAGTGCACCACGACGGGCCGGGGCGCACCGGTGCGCGAGGCGGCCGACAGGTTCCCGATCGTGGCGACGATCCGCTCGTTCGCCGTCCGCAGCCGGGTGCGGAACGCGTGGTGCAGCAGCGTGTCGAGCTGCCACACCTGTTTCGGGTGCTGGGTGCGGATGAGGAACCGCTCCCGCACACCGTCGATGGCGGTGGCGGCCAACTCCACCCCGGGCAGCCGGGGATCGGGGCTCCACGTGACGTCGCTGAGATCGCGCAGTTCGGCGTTGAGGTGCAGGCGCAGCCGGTGCAGCACCCGGGACTGCCAGGTGACCACGAGCCGCCGGTGGGTGAGCAGCAGCAGGTACTCGCCGACCGGCCGCTCCGGGCGGCTGCACCGGGTGACCATGATCGTGGCGTCGCCGGAGCCCACGCACCGGCGGAAGATCGGCATGTGCCGGCTGACGGTCTGCACCGCCAGCCCGGTCTCGGCGGCCGCGGGAAGGAACGTTCGGGAGAAGACGTCCATGACCTGCCCAACGACCCCGACGGTGGAGTGATATGGGTCACGGCCGGATTGCGGAACTTCCACGCCCCCGAGTCGCACTCCCGGTCCGATTTTGGTGTATGGAGGGGCCCAGGGCTCGCGAGGCGGACCGCCGGGGTCAGAGCAGTTCGAGGATGGTGGCGTTGGCCATGCCGCCGCCCTCGCACATGGTCTGCAGGCCGTAGCGGATGCCGTTGTCCCGCATGTGCTGGAGCATCGTGGTCATGATCCGGGCGCCGGACGCGCCGAGCGGGTGGCCCAGGGCGATGGCCCCGCCGCGCGGGTTCAGCCGCTCCGGGTCCGCCTCCGTCTCGGCCAGCCAGGCCAGCGGGACCGGGGCGAACGCCTCGTTCACCTCGTACACCCCGATCTCCTCGATGCCCAGCCCCGCGCGGCGCAGCGCCTTCGCGGTGGCCGGGATGGGGGCGGTGAGCATGGTGACCGGGTCGTCGGCGGCGACCACGGCGGTGTGCACCCGGGCCAGCGGACGCAGGCCGTGCCGGCTGGCCCAGTCGGACGTGGTGACGGCGAGCGCCGCCGCCCCGTCGGAGATCTGGGACGCGGAGCCGGCGGTGACCACGCCGTCGGGGCGGAACGGGGTGGCCAGCTCGCCGAGCTTCTCCAGCGAGGTGTCCCGGCGAATGCCCTCGTCGGCGGCGAACTTGGCCCCGTCGGGCAGCGCGACCGGAGCCAGCTCCGGGTCGAACGCGCCCGCGTCCTGGGCGGCGGCGGCCTTGACGTGGCTGGCCAGGGCGTACTCGTCGAGCTGGGCGCGGGAGAAGCGCCAGCGGGCCGCGATCAGCTCGGCGCCGACGCCCTGGTTGAACGGCAGCGGCGCGTCCTCGGCGAAGCCCTCGACGCCGCGGTAGCGGTCGCGGACCTGGTCGCTGAACGGCATCCCGGCGCCGACGCTGGAGCCCATCGGCACCCGGGTCATCGACTCGACGCCCCCGGCCACCACCAGGTCGGCCTGGCCGGACAGGACGGTGGCGGCGGCGAAGTGCAGCGCCTGCTGGCTCGACCCGCACTGCCGGTCCAGCGTCGTGCCGGGGACCGACTCCGGCCAGCCGGCGGCGAGCACGGCGTTGCGGGCGACGTTCCAGGACTGCTCGGCGACCTGGGACACGCAGCCCCAGATCACGTCGTCGACCTGCTCGGGGTCGATCCCGGTGCGCTCGGCGAGGGCGCGCAGGGCGTGGGCCGAGAGGTCGACCGGGTGGACGCCGGCGAGGCTGCCCTTGCGCCGCCCGACCGGGGTCCGTACCGCACCGACGATGACCGCGTCACTCATATCTACTCCCCGGTAACCTGGCTGTCCCGATCCTACGTCCTTCTCCGCGCGCCCGTCCGCCCCGAATCCCTGGCGGCACCCGCGAGCCCCGGCGGGTCGGGCATGCTTTACCGGTGCGGGCGGGAACGGACTCGGAGTCGTCGGCGGCGCAGTGGCGGGTGCCGCGCGCCCTGCCCGTGCTGAAGCTGGCCGGCGCGGCGGCCCTGGTCGGGCTCGGGCTGCTCTTCGCCGAGGGCGACCAGATCCGGCTCGGGCTGGCCGGGCTGGCCGCCGCCGCGCTGGTCGGCTCGGCGCTGCGTGACCTGCTGGCGCCGGTACGGCTCGCCGTCGACGCGGCGGGGATCACGGTGATCAGCGGGTTCGCCGGCCGCCGGCGGCTCGACTGGGACGCGGTCGAGGCGATCACCGTGGACCGCCGGCCCCGGCTGGGGCTGGCCGCGGAGGTCCTGGAGATCGACACGGGCGACTCGCTGCACCTGTTCGGCCGGTACGACCTGGACGCCCCGCCGGGCGAGGTGGCCGAGGCGCTGCGCGCGGCCCGCCCGGAGCGGCGCTGACCCCCGGCGCAGCCCGGGCCGCGCCGACCCGGCCGGCCTCATCAGGTCGCCGCTCCGGCCGGTGCCGCCGGGTCGCTGCCCTGGGCCGGCCGGTCGCCGCCCCGGCCCGGGCGCGGGTCAGCCGACCAGCATCGCCGTGCGGACGAGCACCAGCCCGAGCAGCGCCACGACCAGGATCGCGCCCCCGGCGAGTTGGAACAGCCCGCGCCGGGACCTGGGGGCGTACGCCAGCACGAGGGCCAGCGCCCCGCCGACGACCAGGCCGCCGAGGTGGCCCGGGATGGAGATGCCCGGCACGGTCAGGGTGAAGACCAGGTTGATCACCAGAACCGGCAGGACCGACGAGACGTCCCGCCCCATCCTGCGCTCGATCACGATCAGCGCGGCGAAGAGGCCGAAGGTCGAGGCGGACGCGCCGGCCGTGGCGGCGTTCTCGGGGCTGAACAGGTAGGCGGCCACGTTCCCGCCGAGCCCGGCGATCAAATACAGGGCGAGGAAGCGCAGCGGCCCGAGGTTGGCCTCCAGGGACCGGCCGAGCACCCAGAGCGCCCACATGTTGAGCAGCAGGTGGACCACGCCGTAGTGCAGGAACAGCGCGGTGATCAGGCGATACCACTCGCCGTGCGCGATGCCGTGGACGCTGCCGTCGGGGAACAGGGCCTGGCCGAGCACCGAACCCCAGTCGGTCAGCGGGGTGCTGCCGCCCAGCAGGCCGCCGAAGCCCGCGCCGCCGGCCGCCGCGTCCCCGCCCCGGTCGGAGGCGATGGACAGGATCATCATCAGCACGTTCAGCGCGATGAGGACCCTGGTGACGTAGCCGTGGCGGCCGGCGGCACCGCCACCGAAGGCGGTACGCGCCGGCCGCACGCTACGGCGTCCCTCGTCCACGCACTCGGGGCACTGGTGCCCCACCGACGCCTCGCGCATGCAGTCCGGGCAGATCGGCCGGTCGCAGCGGGTGCACCGGACGTACGTCTCCCGGCCGGGGTGCCGGTAGCAGACCGGGGTGGTCGGCGGGGACTCGCTCACGGCCGCGGCCTCCCGGTGCCGGCGGGGCGCTCAGTCATGCGAGCAAAGGTACCTCGCGGGTTCGTCAGGCCGGGGTGCGCTCGATCTCGACGCGCTCGATGACGACGTCCTGCAGGGGACGGTCGCTCGGGCCGGTCGGGGTGTTGGCGATCGAGTCCACCACCTTCGCCGACGCCTCGTCGGCCACCTGACCGAAGATGGTGTGCCGGTTGTTCAGGTGCGGCGTCGGCGCGACGGTGATGAAGAACTGCGAGCCGTTGGTGCCCGGCCCGGCGTTCGCCATGGCGAGCAGGTACGGCCGGTCGAAGCGCAGGTCCGGGTGGAACTCGTCGGCGAACTTGTAGCCCGGACCGCCGCGACCGGTGCCGGTCGGGTCGCCCATCTGGATCATGAAGCCGCTGATCACCCGGTGCGAGATGGTGCCGTCGTAGTACGGGCCGTTGCCCGGCTGACCCGTACGCGGGTCGACGTACTCGCGGTTGCCCTCGGCCAGGTCCACGAAGTTACGGACCGTCTTCGGGGCGTGGTTCGGAAAGAGTTCCAGCCGGATCGGGCCAGCGTTGGTGTGCAAAGTGGCGTAGACAGCCTCGGCCACGGGTACTCCTCGCTCGTCGGTCAGTTCCATGCGGATCCTCCCATGTGCCCGTTCTGGCAGTGCGGAGGCATCCGAAGGTGGAGGATGACGAAGGAGCAACTCCCAGGAGGTGGGACCGTGTTTGGAATCGGGCGGCGCAAGACCCAGGGGCAGTTGGCCAGGGCCGAGCTGAACCAGGGCATCGGTCACCTGAGGCAGGCGGCCACGTACGCGGCGAAGGGTGCCGGCGCCTCGGTGGGCCCGCGGGTCCAGGCGGCCCGGAGCGCCGTCGCGCCGACCGCCCTCAGGGTGCGCGACCGGACGTCGAGTGGTCTCGCGTCCACGTTCGCGGCGCTCGCGCCACTGGCCCTGGCCGTTCGCAACGCGCAGGCCGAGGCGGCCGGCAGGGCCGTCGCCGGCAAAAAGGCCGCCGCGGCGAAGCAGGCCGCGGTGACCCGGAGGGCCAAGGCCGGCAACCTCAAGGCACGGAAGCGGAAGTCGCGCCAGGGCGGGCGGATGATGACCGGCCTGTTCGCCGCCGGGGCGGTCGCCGGGCTGGCCGGCGCGATGGCGATGCGCCGCCGCCGTGACCGGCACGAGTGGACCGAGTACGACGCGACCGTGGCCGTCGAGCCGGTCCGCGACGAGGTGGACACCCTGGTCGTGGAGACCCCCTCGGCCAACGGCGACAAGCCCGGCTCGCCCGCCGGATCCGGCGGCTCGCCCGCCGCGAGCGGCCCGGCCGGCGGCCCGGCCGGCACCGGCAGCTCGGCGGTGGCCGGCGGCGACGGCGCCTCCACCACGAAGCCGGGCGGCAAGCCGGCCGTCCAGCCGAACGACAAGGTCCCCTCGGTCGCCGAGGGCGCCCGGGACACCTCCGGCCGCCCGGCGGACGACCTGGGCAAGGCGCTGGGCAAGCAGGACGCGACCAAGTCCGGCGGCCGACGCTGATCTCCGGGGCCGCGCCCGGGGGCGCGGGGACCGACGCCTGTGGTGGAGAAGGTTCCCTTCTCCACCACAGGCGTCGACGGGGCCCTTCCCTACAGCCAGCCGTTGCGGCGGAGCCAGCGGTAGAGGGCGAGCGAGATGCCCAGCATCAGGGCGAGGACGACGGGATATCCGTACGTCATCCGCAGCTCGGGCATGTTCTCGAAGTTCATGCCGTAGATGCCCGCGATCGCGGTCCAGACCGCGGCGATGGCGGCCCAGGACGCGATCTTGCGCATGTCGTTGTTCTGGTCGACGGTGACCTGGGCCAGCCGCGCCTGGAGGATCGAGTTCAGCAGGTCGTCGTACGAGTTGACCTGCTCGACGGTGCGGCTGAGGTGGTCCTGCACGTCCCGGAAGTAGCGCCGTACCTCATGCGGGACCTCCCGGTTGGCCTCGGCGGTGAGCGTCAGCAGCGGTCGTTGCAGCGGCATCACCGCCCGCTTGAACTCGACCAGCTCCCGCTTCATCTGGTAGATCCGCTGGATGCGCCCGGTGCTCTGCCGGTCGAACACGTCGGTCTCCAGCACGTCCAGGTCGTCCTCCAGCTGGTCGGCCACCTCCAGGTAGAGGTCGACCACCCGGTCCGTGATCGCGTACGCCACCGCCCAGGGGCCGTGCGCCAGCAGCTCGTGCCTGGCCTCCAGGTCGGCCCGGACGGGAGAGAGCCGGCAGGCGTCGCCGTGCCGGACGCTGATCAGGAACTGCGGGCCGATGAAGAGCATCACCTGGCCCGTCTCCACGACCTCGGAGTTCTCGGTCAGCTCGGCGTGCTCGCAGTACCGCGCCGTACGCAGCACGAGGAAGCTGACGTCGCCGAAGCGCTCCAGCTTGGGCCGCTGCTGGGCCTTGACCGCGTCCTCGACGGCCAACTCGTGCAGGCCGAAGGTCGCGGCGATCTCGGTCATCTCGGCCAGCTCGGGCTCGTGCAGGCCGAGCCAGACGAACCCGTTCCGGCTGCGGGCGGCGGCGAGCGCCTCGGCGTAGTGGCACTCGCCGGGCTGCCGCCTGCCCTTGACGTAGAGCCCGCAGTCCACCACGGCGCTGCGGCCGGGGCCGGCCGGCTCGGGGGTGCGCTGGCTGCCGTCGGTGTTGAGGATGCGGGTCATGGCCCTGACCGGCGCCCAGGCGCGGGGCTTGGTCACCCGCGCCCCGTCCGGCGACGCGTCCCGGCTTCGCTCCGCCCGGTCCGTCATGGCGACCACCTCCCCACGCTGCCGCGACGGCCCCACACCGCCGCGCGTTGCAGGGTACGCCCGCCTCGGCCGGCCTGCCCGCGTCGCGCCGGCTGGTTGGCGCCGGGCGGGCCGGGCCGCGTCAGGGGGGTGAGGGGGCGACACGGCCCACCCGGCGCCTTTTGGGGGCGGGGGTTGTGCTGAGCGCGCCACTGGTCACCAGGGCCGGGGCATCGCCCGCACTCAGGCAGGTCGACCCGCCGGCCGAGGTGAGTGGCGCTCGCAGCATTGTGAGCCGCCGGCCGGCCGGGCGGGAGCCCTGAGCCGGCCGGCATCGCCGTTCTGTCAGAAACCCGACAGAAAATCAGCCCCGAACGGCTTCCATCGCCTCCGCCAGCCGCCGTACGCCCTCGTCGATACGGTCCGCCGTGACCGCCGAGAAGGCCAGCCGGAGCGCGTGCCGCCCGCCGTCGAGGACGAAGTCGCTGCCCTTGACGACCGCGACGCCCCGCTCGGCGGCGGCCGGCGCGAGCCGGTCGACGTCGACGTCCTCGGGCAGCTCGACCCAGAGGAAGTAGCCGCCGTCCGGCTCCACGAACCGCGCCTGCGGAATGTGCCGGCGCAGCGACTCGGCGAGCACCCGGGCGCGCTCGCCCAGCGCCGTGCTGACCGTCTCGATCGAGCGGGCGATGTCGCCGGAGACGCAGAACTGGTGCACGATCGCCTCGGAGACCATCCCCGGGGAGATGTAGAGGTTGGTGGCCTTCCTCGCGATGTCGGCGATCAGGTCCGCCGGCCCGATCAGGTAGCCGACCCGCACGCCGGGGCAGACCGTCTTGGTGAAGCTGGACGCGTGCACCACGAGGCCGCGGGTGTCCAGCGAGAGCATCGACGGCAGCGGCTCGCCCCGGAACCGGATGTCGGCGTACGGGTCGTCCTCGAAGATCGTGAAGTCGTACTCGGCGGCCAGGTCGAGCAGCTCCCGCCGCTTCTCCAGCGACAGGGTGACCCCGGCCGGGTTCTGGTAGTTCGGGATCACGTGCGCGAGCTTCGGCCGGATCCCGGACTCCAGCAGCTTGCGCAGCTCGGCGGTGTCCAGGCCGTCGGGCTGGATCGACACGCCGTGGATCTCGCCGCCCATCCGCTTCAGGTTCAGCAGGGTCCGGTCGTACGTCGGGCGCTCGACCACGACCGCGTCGCCGGGGCGTACCAGGTGGTCGAAGAGGAAGGCGTCGGCCTGCAACGAGCCGTTGGTGATCAGCACCTGGGCGGGATCGACGCCGTGCTTGTCGGCGATCCACTTCCGCAGGGGCGGGTAGCCGACGGAGGTGCCGTACGCCGTGACCCCGGCGGGGTCGGCGTCGAAGGCGCGGACGGCGGCGGCCTTGAGCCCCTCGACATCCACGATGTCCAGCGAGGGAGCCCCACGGGCGAAGGAGATCAGCTGCTCGGCGGTCATGCGGACGAGCCTAGGGCCTGGCCGGGGCGGTCCGGCCGGCATACACGCCAAGTTCAACATGCGGGCAACTGATCATCCGGGGCAGCGAGGACGGAGTTGAGCCACACTCTGGTCTGTCGGCAATCGGACCGGTCTCTGGCCTTGTCCCGACAGCCGCCGAAGGATGGAGCGTTGGTGCCGCCGAGACAGTGGTGAGGTTCACGTGACCGATGACGGGACGGGTCGCCGCGACGACCAGGCATTCGCCGAGTGGCTGGCCGGGCGGGCCGGCGCCGCGCTGACGGCGCTGCGCGAGACGCAGGGCTTCGCCGACCCGGCGGCGCTCAAGAACGCCGGCGACAAGGTCTCGCACGACCTGATGACGTCGGCGCTTGCCCGGTGGCGGCCGGCCGACGCGGTGCTCTCCGAGGAGCAGGCGGACAGCCGGCGGGCCTGGGCGGGTGGGGAGCGGCCGGCCCGGCTCGACGCGGACCGGGTGTGGATCATCGACCCGCTGGACGGCACCCGGGAGTTCTCCGAGGCCGGCCGGACCGACTGGGCGGTGCACGTGGCGCTCTGGCAGCGCTCCGCCGCCCCGGACGGCGCGCTGGTCGCCGGTGCGGTCGGCATGCCGGCCCGGACCACCGCGCACGGCGAGCCGCTGGTCCTCGGCACCCGGGAGACCGCCGCGCCCCCCGTCGACGGGCCGCTGCGGATCGCGGTGAGCCGCACCCGTCCGCCCGCGTTCGTCAGCGACCTGGTCGAGGGGATCGGCGCGCAGGCGGTGCCGATGGGCTCGGCCGGGGTGAAGGTCTGCGCGGTGGTGACCGGCGAGGTCGACGCGTACGTGCACGCCGGGGGCCAGTACGAGTGGGACTCGGCCGCCCCGGTCGCGGTCGCCCTCGGCGCCGGCATGCACGCCTCCCGGATCGACGGCTCGCCGCTGCGCTACAACCGGGACGACCCGCGCCTGCCGGACCTGCTGGTCTGCCGCCCGGAGCACGCGGACACCCTGCTGGCCGCCATCGACCGCTACCGCTGACCGGCCGGCCCGGCGCCGCTGCCGCACCCCGGCACCGCCGTACCGGGACCGGTGCCGGGTCGTTGCAGTACCAGGGAGCGCCGGGGCGGTGCGCCCGACGCCGCCCGAGCCGAGGAGGGCCATGAGTACGGGCCCCACCGCCGTACCCGCCCTCGCCCCCGCGCCCGCCGAGCCCGGCCCGCCGCCACGTCGCCGGCCGGGCCGCTGGTGGCTGCTGCCGGTGGCCGCCGGGGCCGTGGTGCTGAGCGCCACCGTCGCCCTGGCCACCAACGGCGACCTGCCCGGCCGGCCGGCCACCGTGGCCTCCGACGCCGCCAGCCACGACGCGGGGCTCGGCCCGGCGGCGCCGGGCGCCCGGCCGACCCCGAGCGGGTCCCAGGGCTTCGGCAGCAACCCCGACCGGTCGGCCTCGCCCAGCCCAGGCACGAGCGGCGACGCGCCGGGCGGCGGGTTCCCGGGTGGCCGGGCCACCCTGCCGGGGGCGAGCATCCACCTGCTCGCCGGGGAGAGCTTCTCGGCGGCGCTGGCCCGCTCCGACCGGGCGTACGGGCCGCTGCGCATGGTCCGGGTCTTCTACCCCGGCCTGCCGCCGGCCTGGCGCGACAGCCGCGCCGACGTCGCCGACCGGACCGTCGTGGTCTCCTTCAAGGCCGCCCCGGCCGAGGTGGCCGCCGGACGGCACGACTCGCGGCTGGCCGCCTGGTTCGCCTCCGTCCCCCGCGACCTGGACGTCTACTGGTCGTACTTCCACGAACCGGAGGACGACATCGCCCGGGGCGCGTACACCTCGGCGCAGTACCGGGCGGCGTGGCAGCGGCTCGCCCGCCTGGCCGACCGGGCCGGCAACGCCCGGCTGCGGTCCACCCTGATCCTGATGTGCTGGACGCTGAACCCCCGCTCCGGGCGCACCTTCGAGCACTACTGGCCCGGCGGCGACGCCGTCGACGTGCTCGGCTGGGACTGCTACAACAGCGGCGGGAAGTACGGCCGCTACACCGCCCCCGAACAGGTGTTCGGCCCGATGATCGCGAAGTCGCGGGCCCTGGGCAAGCCCTGGGGGCTCGCCGAGACCGGCAGCCTCCGGATCCCGGGGGACACCGGCGCCGGGCGGGCCGCCTGGATCCGGACGATGAGCCGATACCTGAACGACCAGCGCCCGCTGTGGGTCGCGTACTACGACTACCAGGTCCCGGACGGCGACTTCCGGCTCACCGACGCGCCGAGCCGGGAGGCGTGGCGGGCCTGGTGCGCCGCCTGAGGCTCAGATCCCCCGGCCGCGCTTGTGCAGCGTACGCAGGACGCGGTCGGGGTCGACGGCCCGGCTGGCCACGGCCAGGGCCAGGTACGCGCGCGGCTCCCGGGGGTTGCGGGACAACGTGCGCCGGGCCCAGCGGACCGCCTCCCCCCGGTTGCCCAGGGCCGCCTGGGCGAAGGCGATCTGTCCGCTGACCCGCGCCTCGCCGTGCGGCACGGTGGCGAACTCCGGGTACCGGCGGAGCAGCCACTGCAACGCGGTCGAGATCGTCTCCCAGCGCTGGGCGAAGTACGACCGCTTGTGCCAGCGCACCGTCACGTACGGCCGGGCCAGGTTGACCAGCGGCGCGTGCCGGGCGGCCCGGAGCAGGAA
The DNA here is from genome assembly GCF_039871625.1 of Micromonospora sp. B11E3. Lineage (NCBI taxonomy): Bacteria > Bacillati > Actinomycetota > Actinomycetes > Micromonosporales > Micromonosporaceae > Micromonospora > Micromonospora sp. B11E3. The sequence continues at coordinate 24,427 of NZ_JBDPMC010000010.1, forward strand.
CTCGTAGTCCTCCGCGTAGCTGCCCGGAATCTCCTCGTCGACCAGCCCGATCCCGTCGAGCAGGGCTTCCCGCCGGATCAGGAAGGTCGACGGGTGCAACTCGGTGTGCCGGTCCCGCAGCAGGGCGGCCAGCGGCACCCGGCTCACCGGCAACACCCGGTCGACCTGGCGGCCGTCGTAGTCGACCCGGATGCCGCAGCTCACGAACGCGCCGTCGGGCGCGGCGTCGACGGCGGCCACCTGCGCGGCGAGCTTGCCGGGCAGCCACTCGTCGTCGTCGTCGCAGAACGCCACCAGCTCGCCGCCGGCGGCCAGGATGCCGGTGTTACGCGCGCCGGCCAGGCCCGGAGCACGCTCGTTGACCAGCACGGTGACCCGGGGGTCGTCGGCCAGCGACCGGTCCGGCTCGGACTGGTCGTAGACGACCACCACGTCGACCGGGCCGGGGTAGTCCTGGCCGAGGATCGCGTCGAGGGCCTTGCGCAGCAACTCCGGGCGGTCCCGGGTGGGGACCACCGCGGTCACCGACGGGGCGCCGCCGATCGCCGGCTCGGTCATCGTGCCTCCGTGGAACCGGGCCGGCCGTGGCCGACGTATCCGTACCGAAGCCGCAGCGGCAACGTCGCGGCGCTCACCACCACCCGGCTGCGCGACGGCAGGGCCGTCCGCCAGGCGTCGTCCTGCCGGACCCGCAGCGGTCCCGAGTTGAACCGCAGCGGGTTCCCGGCGATGCTGTGCGCCCGGCGCAGCGGCGGGGGCGACGGGTCCAGCACCCGCAACGCGTCCGGGTCGTCGGCCAGGCCGGCGAAGCGGCGCACCCGGGCGACCGTGCCGCGCGGGTCGGCGGTGAAGTCCTCGTAGCGCAGCCGGATGACCGGGGCGCGGGTGGCGAGCAGGTGGAACGCCGCGTTCTGCGCCGTCCACAGCTTGCTCACGGTGACCGGGGAGAACGTGGGCATGTACGCCTCGGCGTCGACCACCTCGGGCCGGCGCACCTGCTTCGCCCACGAGTACGCCACCGCCCGGCTGTCCCGGACCAGGTGTACCACCCGCAGGTCGAGGTCGTCGGCCCAGCGCAGGGCGAACGCCGTCGAGGCGTGCTTGCTGGAGTCCACCACCGTGCGCGCGCCGGTCACGGCCATCGCGGCGGCGTAGATCCGGGTGTAGAGATGGGCGTACCGGCGCACCTGGTCGAGCTGCCCGGCCGACAGGTCGCCCCGGGCCAGCCGGGGGATGTGCCTGGTCCGGTCGACGGCGTCCTTCAACGCGAGCACCTCGGCGCGGTCGACCGCCGACCAGCCGCCGAAGGCGTGCTCGCCGACCCGCTGCCAGAAGTCGCAGGCCGAGAAGCGTTCACCGCAGCCGCACCGCTCGTCGCCGCCGAGCGCCCGCTCCCACAGGTGCACCACCTCGCCGACGGCGCACACGTCCGGGTGCTGGGCCAGGATCAGTTCGAGCAGGGTGGAGCCGCTGCGCCCCAGCCCGCCCACGAACAGCACCCGGGCGTTCACCGCCACCACCTCCGCTGCGCCGGCACCCGCCGGCCGCGGACCAGGTCCTCCACGATCCGGCCGACCGCCGTCGCGGCCGCCACCCGGGGGTCGGGCCGGTCCGGGTCGGCGGCCAGGGCGTACGCCTGCGGGTCGGCGACGCCCTTGTCCAGCGCCTCGACCAGGTCCGCCTCCGACTCGGCCAGCCGGACCATCCCGGCCGCGCCGAGCCGGCGGGCGAAGAGCTGCTGATGGTTGTCGACGTGCTCGTGGTGGGCCGGATCCCGGGGCACCACGATCGGCAGATGCTGGTGCCGGCGCGCCTCCGTGATGGTGGCCGGGCCGCCGTGGCAGACGACGACATCCGCCTCGGTCATCGCCCGCTGGAGCTCCTCGTGGGCCAGGAACGGCACCGCGTCCGGCAGTCGGGGGGTCCGGCTGCTGCCGTACTGGACGAGGAGGTGGACCTCCGGGACACCGGCCGCGCGGCCGGCGTGCCAGCGCTCCAGCCACCCGACCAGCCGATCGAACCGGTGCACGTCGGTGCCGACCATGGCGAGGACGGTGCGCCGCTCGGGGGACGCCTGGCGCGGGCGAGGAATGGGCGGGGTCACAGAAGATTTCCCACCACGGTCGCCTTCGGGTACAGCCGGCGCTGCTCCTCCCACTGCACGAGCATCGCGGAGAGGAAGGGCCGGCAGAGTCGGGCGGAGAGCGTCGGGGTGTCGATCCGGTCGTACACCTCGATGTAGACCGTGGGGATGCGGCGCAGCCGGGCCACCACCACGAACGGGACGGCGACCCCGGCGCCGGTGGTGACCACCGCGGCCACGTCCCGCCCGCGGAACACCCGGACCGCCAGCCAGAGGTTGCGCAGGAGGTTCTTCACGTTCCGGGTGGTGGGGTGGTACGCCCAGACGACGTCCTCGCCGTCGAGCAGCGAGCGGGCGTCCGGGGTGTCGAAGGTGACCCAGGAGCGGGACCGGTCGCGGTACCACGGTTCGAGTGCCACCAGCTGGGCGAGGTGCCCACCGCTGGAACCGACGAGCATGACTTCACCAGGATCCACGTCCACCCGCCTCCCCGGCGCCCGGCCACCGTCCGACCGGCCAACGGGGACGGTCGCGCAACGCCGCCACAATGTATCGACGCGCGACCGGGAACATAAATAGCTCTCCCCATCATCGGGACTGTCGGATGGTTGGCTGCGGGCCCCTTCGCCAGTCCCCGGCTCCGTGCGCCGCACCTAGACTGCCGCTGGGATCCGCCGCCGACGAGAGGGATCGCGCATGACCGGCCAGGTGTCCGAGGCAGAGCAGGCGGGCGGCAGCCCGGGCACCGCTCCCGTCACCGTCCTGTACGTCTGCGGCATGCCGCGCAGCGGGTCCACGCTGCTCGACCTGATGCTCGGCCAGTTCGTCGGGCACTGCGACGTCGGCGAGCTGTTCTACCTGTGGCAGTCCGGCGTCGAGCGCAACTTCCGGTGCGCCTGCGGGGAGCACTTCGACGCCTGCCCGTTCTGGGGCGAGGTCGGCCGGCGGGCGTACGGGGGATGGTCGCGGATCGACGTGGCCGACGTACGCGCGCTGCAACGCCGGGTGGACGCGACGGCCCGGCTGCCGCTGATCCTGAACCCCGGGCTGTCCCCGGCCTTCCGGCGGGACCTGGACCGCTACACCGAACTGCTGACCCGGCTCTACCGGGCGGTCGCCGAGGTGTCCGGGGCGAAGGTGGTGGTCGACTCGACCAAGCGCCCGTCGCTGGCGTACATCCTGGCCCGGGCCCCGAAGATCGACCTGCGGTTGGTGCACGTGCTGCGCGACCCGCGCGGGGTCGCGTACTCGTGGAGCCAGGTGGTCGAGCTGCCCGAGGGCACCTCGGCCAAGGGCCGGATGAATCAGCGCTCGGCCCGGCTGACCGCCCGGCGCTGGGTCACCGTCAACGCGATGGTCGCCGCCCTCGGCCGCTCGGGCGTGCCCCGGGTCGTCGTTCGGTACGAGGACCTGGTCCGCGACCCGCGCGGCGAGCTGGGCCGGATCGCCGCGCTCACCGCCGACGTGACCGGTGTGGTGGACCCGCTCGCGTTCCTGCGGGACAACGAGTTCGAGCAGGCCGGCTCGCACGCGGTGGCCGGCGGGCGAATCCGGATGCGCACCGGCGCGATCAGCCTGGCGCTGGACGAGAAGTGGCGCCGCGAGTACGCCCCGGGCCGCCGCCGGCTGGTCGGCGCGATGACCTGGCCGCTGCGCCGCCGCTACGGCTACCGCTGACGGGCCCTCACCCTCCCGCGGTGGCGGCCAGGTGCGCGTCGAGCGTGTCCAGCAGTTCCGGGGCGCGCTCGTAGTCGAACTTGCGGGCGAAGTGCGCCCCGCTGGCCAGCGCGCGGGGCAGGTCCTCGGCGGTGAGCGACTTCGGGTGGTTGAACGTGCTGTCGCGGAAGTCGAAGTAGCGCTTGCAGTCCGGCACCAGGTTGAACCGGTCGGTGCTGCACACGATGGTCTGGAAGACCGCCTCCACCGGGGACAGGCAACGCCGGAAGTACGCCACCACGTCCGGCCGCCGGTCGAAGTACTCCCGCAGGTAGGCCACCACCGGCCAGCTCAGCGACGAGAACGCCGACCCGCCGTGCAGCCGCAGGTCCGGCCCGAACGGGGTGCGGGCGCGCCGGCCGACCGCCAGCCCGTACGACACGTGCACCCGGACCAGGGGCTGCACCCGGTTGACCGCCTGGATCGGGCGGAGCAGCCGTTTGCCGCGCGGGCTGAGCGGGAGCAGGCGGCGGTGCTGGAAGTGGTACCGGGAGCGGACCCGGCTGCGCGGCCAGTGGCTCTCCGGCCCGAACGCGTCCCAGTACTCCATGAACCCGTCCGCGCCCGAGCCGACCAGCTCGGCCTCGCACTCGCCGAGCGGCCGGAGTGGATAGTCCTGTCCGGTGATGTTGACCAGCCAGTCGACCGACACGCCCTCGGCGTTCAGCCAGTCCACCGCCGCCATGTATCGATCCACATGACTGAAGTCGCCGTAGCCGCCCTCATGTGTCTGAATCACGACATCCGGCAGCGAACGCAGCTCGGCGAGGTCCAACGGGGTGCCGTTCACGTCATGGCTGATGTGGACGAGGCTGCCCGGGCTGTACCGCTTGACCGCGTGGACCAGCCGGTTGACCTGCTCGGGCGACCGGTGGCTCTGGATGTGGTAGCAAAACCGCACCGGCCCATCCTGCCCGGCCGACGGAACGCTGAGAACCCGGCCGCCGGACCGGTGACAAGCGGACCTTCCGTCCGCTTCCCCTGACCGGCCGTATCGGGGAGACTCAGGTTTCCGCCGTGGGACCTCGTCCACGGCCGACTGGACGGTCCGGTCCAAAGGGAGCGACACAGCCCGATGCCCTCGCCTCACCACGCCGATCTGCGCGATTCAGACGGTCCCACGCTGATGGCCTACCTCGAGTGGCTTCGCCGCCGGTGGTGGATCCTCGCGGTGGCCGCGCTGCTCGGCGCGGGCGCCGGCCTGCTGGTCAGCCAGGTGCAGACCCGCACCTACGTCTCGACCACGTCGCTGCTGGTCCGCCAGGTCGGCCTGGACGCCAATCCGGGTACCAAGGTCAACCTCGACACCGAGGCGCAGGTGGTCCGCTCCCTGGTGGTCGCCGAGCGGGCCCAGGCCCTGTTGAAGAGCGGCAGCTCCGGGGAGGACCTGGTCCGGTCCGTGTCGGTCACCGTGCCACCGAACAGCCAGGTGCTGCAGATCGCGTACGAGGCGGGGAGCCCGCAGGCGGCGCAGGCCGGCTCGCACGCGTTCGCCCAGGCGTACCTGGACCTGCGGCTGGCGACCGCCACCCGCTCGCTGGAGAACGAGACGACCGCGCTCAGGCAGCAGATCGCCGAGACCAACAAGCAGCTCGCCGCCGTGGCCGGCAAGATCGCCGGTACCCCGGCCAACTCGGTGGAGCGCGCCCGGGCCGAGGCCGATCGGAACGTGCTGACCAACCAGCTCGCCAGCCTCAACAGCCGGCTGAGCCCGCTGCTGAGCACCGCGCTGGACCCCGGCGAGATCATCTCGGACGCGGCGCTGCCGCGGAAGCCCAGTTCGCCGAACACCACGCTGAACCTGGCCACCGGGATCGGCGCCGGGCTGTTGTTCGGCATCGTCGTCGCCCTGGTGCTGGACCGGCTGGACACCCGCGTCCGGCGCGGGCGGGACATCGCCGACCGGCTGGGCCTGCCGATGCTGCTGGAGCTGCCGGCCCGCCCGGCCGACCTGACCGTCCTCCCGGCGGCCCACGAGGTCTCCCGGGAGCTGGGCCGGCTGCGCAACGTGCTGCTGTCCACCATGCCCGAGCCGCAGCCCAACCGTGGTCGGCAGCTGCTGCTCACCGACACGTCCCCCGGGCCCGCGGCCGGCTTCGTGGTCGGCAACCTCGCCGCCGCGTACGCCCGCACCGGCGCGCAGGTCGCGGTGGTCACCACCAAGGCGGACTCCCCGCTGGGCGCGATGCTCGGCAACCCCAAGCCCCGGCACACCCTCGCCGACGTACTGCGCCGTGACGTGTCGGCGCTCACCGCGCTCACCCCGGTCCCCGGCCTGAGCCAGCTGCGGGTCCTGCTCCCCGGCGACCTCGACACCGAGGTGGAGCTGCCGGTCGCCACCATGCTGACGGTCCTCGCCGAGTTGGCCGCCCGCTTCGACCACGTCCTGATCGAGACGGCCCAGCCGACCCTCGCCGTGGAGGCGCAGGCACTGGCCCGGCACGTCGACGGGGTGATCCTGGTGATCGAGGGCGGGCAGACCCGCAGCAGCGAGATCACCGTCGCCATGCGCCAGTTCGAGCAGGTCGACGCGCCGGTGCTCGGCTCGGTGCTGGCTCCCCGGGTGTCCGCCCCCGCTTCCGGCAGCGCCCCGGCGGCGCGGCGCGACGGCCCGCCGTCGCCCCGGCCGCGGCCCACGCCGAACGGTCAGCCCCAGCCCGGCGTGCCGAACATCGACACCACGATGATCCTGCCCCGCACCGCCGCCTCGGCCCGCGACGGCGTCCCGGCCGCCGCGCCCGGCAACGCGGGGACACCCTCCGCGGGCCCGGCCCCGACCGGCCACAGCGGGATGCCCACCGCCGGCTCCGCCCCGACCGGCCACACCGGGATGCCCGTCGCCGGGAAGCCGACGAACCAGGCGAGGGCGGGCGGCATGTCCACCGTGTACCGCTCCGCCCGGGACACCGACGGCGCGGAGCCCGGCCGGTACTCGACGAGCCGCGACACGTTCGAGGACCGGGAGTGACCCGGCGCCGGGCCCTGGGAGCCACGGTCGCCGCAGCGCTCGTCGCCGCGCTCGGGGCCGGCTGCACCGAGGGCCAGCCGCCCGGGGCGACCGACGTGGTCGACCCGGGGTCCCCGGCGGCCCAGCCCAGCCCCACCCCCAGTCTGCCGGCGGCCCCCCTGTCCGGGAAGCCCGTTCCCGAGGCGGTGGCCACCCGTCAGGCGGTCGCGGTGCCGCTGCGCGTGACCGCCCGGACCACCCCGGTCGGGCTGGCCGAGGCCGACCTGGTCTACCAGGAGTTCGCCGAGTCGGAGAGCCTGCACCTGACCGCCGTCTACCAGTCCCGGGACGCCGCCCGGGTGGGGCCGGTGGCCGAGATCCGGCCGGTGGACATCCGTACCGTCGGCGTGCTGCACCCGTTCGTCGGGTATGCGGGCGGGCCGACCGGCTTCCTCGATCAGCTCGCCGGGGCCGGGGTGCCGGGGGTGACCCCGGCGCAACGCAAGGCCGCGTTCCCGTCCGGCCAGGCGTCCACCGCCGCGCTGCGGCAGGCCGCCCCGAAGGGCGGGCAGGCGCCGACGCAGGTCTTCGACCACGCCGACGCGGGCACGCCCCTGGCCAGTCAGGGCGTCACGCCGGCCAGCCGGCTCACCGTCGCCGCGCCGGGTCACCCGACGCAGACCTGGACGTACGACGAGGCCAGCTCGACCTGGCGGGGGAAGGTCGGCAAGGCCACCGTGAGCGCGGCGGCGGTCGTGGTGCTGACCATGGAGTACCGCACCCTGAACGTCCGCAAGCCCAGCCCACGCTCACTGCCGGGAGCCAAGGTCTACGGCTCCGGCACCGCCGTGGTGGTGTCCGGCCCGTCCAGTGTGGCGGCGACGTGGCGCAAGCCGGGGCAGCGACTGGTCTGCAACGTCATCGACCCGGGCGGCTACCAGGTGCGGCCGCAGCCCGGAACCGCCTGGGTGATCTACGCCCCCGAGACTGCCCGGGTCAACGTGGCATGAGCACCGTCGCCCCGCTCCGGCCCACGCCGGGGCCGGAGCCGCAGCCAGCGGGACGCCATCCGGCCGACCCGCCGCCCGAGACGACCCGGCGCTGGTCGATGCGGCTGCCCACCGCCTGGCCGGTGACCGCGCTCTTCGTGCTCTACCCGCTCTGGTGGGCGCTCGGCCTGCCCTCGTTCATCTTCGCCATCCTGGCGGTTCCGATGGCCGTGCAGCTCTTCCGACGCGGCACCGTCCGGGTTCCCCCCGGCTTCGGGCTCTGGCTGATCCTGCTGGCCTGGGTCGTCCTGTCCGGGCTGATGCTCGACATCACCGCCCCCAACACGCTCACCCCGAACGGGTTCGGCCGGTACGTCGGCTGGGGCATCCGGGTGATGAACTACACCGCGCTGACCGTGACCATGCTCTACGTGCTGAACCTGAGCGAGCGGGAGCTGCCCCGGGCGCGGCTGCTGCGGTTGTTCGGGTTCATGGCCGTGGTCACCGTGATCGGCGGGTACGTCGGCGCGCTGATGCCGCAGCTGAAGTTCGTCGCACCGCTCAACCACATCCTCCCCGACGTGATCGCCAAGGAGCCGTTCGTCCACCGGCTCATGCACGTCGAGGTGGCCCAGGTGCAGGCGGTGCTCGCCGGCGAGGCCAGCTCGCCCCGCCCGGCCGCGCCCTTCGAGTACACGAACACGTGGGGCGAGAACCTCGCCATCCTGCTCATCTGGTTCATCGTCGGCTGGGTGGTGCTCGGCCGCGGGACGCGCCGGCTCTTCGGGTACGTGGTGGTGCTCGCCGCCGTGTTCCCGATCGTCTTCTCCCTCAACCGGGGCCTGTGGATCGGCCTGGTCATCGGGGCGGTCTACGTGGCGGTGCGGCTGGCGCTGCGCGGACGGATCGTCGTCCTGGTCGGGCTGTCGCTGGCCACCGCGCTGGTCGGGGTGGCGGTGCTCGCCTCGCCGTTGGGCACGCTGCTCGACGAGCGGATGTCCAACGGACACAGCGACGACATCCGGGCCACGCTGTCCAGCGGCGCCGTGGCGGCGGCGAACCACTCCCCGGTGCTCGGCTACGGCGGCAACCGGGCCCTGATCGGCAGCAACCGGTCGATCGCGATCGGCAAGTCGGCCGACTGCCGCCAGTGCGGCAACCGGGAGCTGGGCAGCAACGGCCAGCTGTGGAACCTGCTCGTCGGCCAGGGCTACGTCGGGGCGTTCTGCTACAGCGCGTTCTTCCTGTGGTGCCTGTGGCGGTTCCGCCACGACCACACCCCGATCGGCATCGCCGGCAGCCTGGTGCTGATCCTGATGCTGTTCTTCCAGTTCCTCTACGGCTCGCTGAACACCACCCTGGCGTACGGGCTGATCAGCGTCGCGCTGCTCGCCCGCAACGACCGACACCTGCGCGCGCAGCGCCGCGAGGCCCGGCTCGCCGCCGAGGCGGCGGCCCCGCACGCCCCCCTGACGGAACGGCGGACGCACTGATGTTCACCCCGCCCCCCGGCGCCGACGCGCGCGGCGCGTACCTGCCCGAGCTGGCCGGCCTGGTCTGGCCGGCGCCGGGCCGACCGGCCCTGCGGCGCGGCGGCCGGGTCGGGTTCGCGGTGGTCCCGTCGGCGGCCCGGCCCCGGCTGCTCGTCCCGGTCGGCTCCCGGCGGGCGGCGGCGAGCGCGGTGCGGCACTCCACGGAGGCCCAGGGGGCGAAGGCCCGGCTGCGGCGCGCGGTGCTGGCGACGGCGTTCCGCGCCGGGCTGGGCGGGCTCGCCTTCCGGGACCGCCTGGTGGTCGACGGCGGGGACGGCGCGCTCGACGCGCACCTGGCCGCCGTGCTCGGCCGCCCGGCGCTGCTGAGCATCCACATCGGCCCGGCCCGGGCCAACCGCAAGCCGGTGGTCCAGCTCCTCGACGACGCCGGCGCCCCGATCGGGTACGCCAAGCTCGGCGTCGACCCGCTGACCCGCGCCCTGGTCGACGCGGAGGCGGCGGCGCTGGCCCGGCTGGCGACGCTCGACCTGCCCGGCGTGCAGGTGGCCGAGGTGCTGCACCACGGCGCCTGGGGCGGGCACGCCCTGCTGGTGCAGAGCGCCCTGCCGGTGGGGCTGCCCCGGGCCGCGCCGCCGCGGGCCGCCGAGGCGGAACGGGCCGCCATGGTCGCGGTCAGCCGCTGCCTCGGCGTCGACCGCGTGCCGTACGCGGACAGCCCGCACGCCCGGCGGCTCGCCGACGAGTTGGCGGCGCTCGACGACCGGCCCGAGGTGGCCCGGCTGCGCGCCGCGCTGGCCGCGGTCCGCCGCGCCGACCCGGTGTTCGACCTGGGCGCCTGGCACGGGGACTGGAACGGCGGCAACAGCGCGACCCTGGCCGACGGCCGGACGTTGGTCTGGGACTGGGAGCGGTTCGCCGGCGACGTGCCGGTCGGCTTCGACGCGCTGCACCGCCGGGTGCAGACGGCGATCACCCGGGCCGGGGTCGAGCCCCGGGAGGCGGCGGCGCGGCTCATCGCCGGGGCGGGCGAGGCGCTGGCCCCGTTCGGGCAGCCGGCCGGGGTCGCCGACCTGGTGGCGGTGCTCTATCTGGTGGAGCTGGGGGCGCGGTACCTGCGCGACCGGCAGGCCGAGGCGGGGGCCCGGCTGGGACACGTGGCCGCCTGGCTGTTGCCGGCGGTCGAGGATCACCTGGCCGGCCGGCCGGGCGCGGGAGGGATGGCGAAGTGACGCTGGTCAAGACGAAGGCGCGCCGCGCGGTGCGGTCGGTGAGCCGGACGTACGGGCGGTGGACGTCCGGGTCGCGGCTCGCGCCCGACTTCCTCATCGTGGGCGCCCAGCGCTGCGGCACGACGTCCCTGTTCAAGACCCTGTCCCAGCACCCGGGCGTGCTGCCGGCGAACTACCAGAAGGGCGTGCACTACTTCGACGTCGCCTACGACCGGGGGATGGACTGGTACCTCGGGCACTTCCCGACGGTGCGGCGGGCGGAGGCCGTCCGGGACCGGATCGGGGTGCGCGCGGTGACCGGCGAGTCGAGCCCGTACTACATGTTCCACCCGCTGGCCGGCGAGCGGATCGCGCAGGACCTGCCCGAGGTCCGGCTGCTGGTGCTGCTGCGCGACCCGGTGGAGCGGGCGTACTCGGCGCACGCGCACGAGCTGGCCCGGGGCTTCGAGACGGAGGGCTTCGAGCGGGCCCTGGAGCTGGAGGAGGAGCGGATCGCCGGGGAGCGGGACCGGCTGCTCGCCGACCCGGCCGCGCACAGCCACCACTACCAGCACAACGCGTACCTGACCCGGGGGCGGTACGTCGAGCAGCTCGAACGGCTGGAGTCGATCTTCGGCCGGGAGCGGCTGCACGTGATCGACGCCGACGACTTCTTCGCCGAGCCCCGGCCGGCGTTCGACGCGGTCTGCGACTTCCTCGGCCTGCCGCACTGGGCCGACATCTCGTTCGGCAAGCACAACTCGCGCTCCCGCTCGCCGATGGACCCGGCGCTGCGCGCCCGGCTGGAGGAGCACTTCGCCCCGTACGACGAGCGGTTGAGCACCTGGTGGGGACGCGTGCCGTCGTGGCGACGGTAGCGACCCGGTCGGACGCCGCCGAGCTGGGCGGGGCCGCCCGGCACGGGGTGGCCAACCTGCTCGGCGTCGCCGTCGCCGCGGTCGCCGGGTTCGGCCTGAACATCGTCGTCACCCGCGGCTGGTCCATGTCGGACGCGGGCCTCTTCTTCGCCGCCACCAGCGCCTTCATGATCACGTACGCGGCGGCCCGGCTGGGCACCGGCGTCGGCTCGGTGTACTTCATCAGCCGGTACCGCACCCTCGGGCAGCCGGAGCGGATCCGGGCGTCGGTGCTGGTGGGGCTGCTGCCCGTGGTGCTCGTCGGCGCCGTCATCGCGGTGGCCGGCTGGTGGGCCGCCCCGCGGATCGTCGCGCTGACCTTCACCGAGCCGGTGCCCGGCGCCGTCGAAGCCCTGCGGGCGCTGCTGCTGTTCGTGCCGGTCGCCGCGCTCTGCGACTTCGCCCTGGCCGCCTGCCGGGGCTTCGGCAAGATGCGGCCGCTGCTGCTGGTCGAGCGGCTCGGCCGGACCGGGCTGCAACTGGCCGGCGTCGGCCTGGCCGCCCTGCTCGGCCTGTCGGCCACCACCGCGCTGCCGCTGGCCTGGGCGCTGCCCTACCTGCCCGCGGCCCTGCTCGGCACGGTCTGGCTGGCCCGACTGGTCCGGCGGGCCGAGCGGGCCGCCGAGGCCCCGCCCGTGCGGCTGCGCGAGGAGTTCGCCCCGTACTGGCGCTACAGCGGGCCGCGCGCGCTCAGCGGACTGGCCCAGATGGCGGTGCAGCGGCTGGACATCGTGCTGCTCGGCGCGCTGCGCGGGCTCGCCGACGCGGCGCTCTACACCGCCGCCACCCGGTTCCTGGCGCTCGGGCAGCTCTCCGGGCAGGCGCTGTCGACCGCCGTGCAGCACCGGCTGGCCGGGCACCTCGTCCGCGACGACCGGGCCGCGGCGGGCCGGCTGTACCAGGCCGCGACCGGCTGGCTGGTGCTGTTGGCCTGGCCGGCGTACCTGCTCTTCGCGGTCTTCGCCGGGCCGATGCTGCACCTGTTCGGCGACGGGTACGCCGCCGGGCAGCGGGTGACCGTCCTGCTCGCCCTCGTCATGCTCGTGGCGACCGGCTGCGGAATGGTCGACACGGTCCTCAACATGGCCGGGCGCACGTCCTGGACGTTCTACAACGCGCTGGCCGGCACGGCGCTCAACGTGGTGCTGAACGTGCTGCTCATCCCGCGCTTCGGCATCATGGGCGCGGCGACGGCCTGGTCCGCGTCCATCCTCGTCACCAATCTGGTGCCGCTGGCCCAGCTGTACCACGCGTACCGGCTGCACCCGTTCGGCCGGGGCACGCTCACGGCGGCCGGGCTGGCGCTGGCCTGCTTCGGCGTACCCGCGCTGCTCGCCCGGACGCTGCTGGACGTCGGGCCGTTGACGCTCGCGGCGCTGGCCACGCTCGGCGCGGCCGGCTACGCCGCCGCGGCCTGGCGGCTGCGCCGGGTGCTCCAGCTCGACGCGCTGCGGACGCTGCGCCGAGCCCGCAGGCGCTGAGGTCGGCCACGGAACACGTCCACCACCGGCCCGGCCGGTGGCCATCGCATGGGGAGGTACGCACGATGAAGCGGGTCCACACAGCGTTGGCCCTCGCGCTCGGCTCGGCGCTGGGGGTGGCCGCGTGCTCCGAGCCGGCACCCGCGCCGCCGCCGGCCCCGGCCAGCTCCGCATCCACGGCCGGCTCCGCGCCCACGGTCAGCCCCCGCCCACCGGACGGCCTGCGCACCACCGGGCGCGGTCCGGAGCTGCCCGAGCGGGGCGTCTGGCTGGGCGCCTGGGTGAAGCCGGGCTGGCAGACGCCGACCGGCCGGGTCGACGCGCTGGCCGCGTTCGCCGAGCAGACCGGCGGGAAGATCACGCTGGCGCACATGTTCCACGAGTGGGAGGACGACTTCCCCGGCCCGACGGAGCACGCGTTCCAGGCCAGCGGGCGGCTCCAGATGATCTCCTGGTCCGGCGCGGACACCCGGTCCATCCGCAACGGCGTGTACGACCAGCTGATCCGGCAGCGGGCCGAGCGGATCAAGCAGTTCGGGGTGCCGCTGCTGCTGCGCTGGCGGTGGGAGATGGACCGGCCCAACCTGGCCCAGAGCGTGCACTCGCCGGAGGACTACGTCGCGGCGTGGAAGCGCATCCGTGGCATCTTCACCGAGGTCGGCGCGACCAACGCCGCCTTCGTGTGGTGCCCGCACGTGCAGGGGTTCGTCGACAGCACGCGCGACGCGGCGGCGTACTACCCGGGCGACGACCAGGTCGACTGGCTCTGCACCGACGTGTACCCGGGGCGGGAGTTCGAGGGCTTCGCCGCGCAGATGGACACCTTCATGGCGTTCGCGGCCCAGCGGCCCCGGCCGGTGGTGATCGGCGAGTTCGGGGTCACCACCGAGGGCGCGCCCGGCCAGCGCGGCGCGTGGCTGCGCGAGGCCGGCGAGTACGTCAAGCGGCACCCGCGGATCAAGGCGGTGGTCTACTTCGCGGCGAAGCAGACGAGGAAACCGGCGTACGACAGCACCTTCGACGCCGACCCGGAGGGGCTGGCGGCGTTCCGGGAACTGGCCGCCGACCCGTGGTTCGCCGCGCCGCCCCCGCCGGTGCCGCCGCACGGCCCGCGGTGACCACGCCCGATCGCCCCGCCCGTACCGGCACCCGGCCCGCGGTGACCGTGCCTGCTTTTTGTCGGACCGGCGACAAGATGGACGGACAAAGGGGAGCCGGTGGGGGTGGACACCGCGCGTAGACTGCGACATGGTTTCCTGACGTTCGTGTCCCCGGCCGCGCGCCTCCACAGCCGGCGGGCAGCCGACCGGCCCGTGTCCGGTCGCGTGGAGGCAGCTCACATCGTTCGCTCCGTCGTATCCCCGGAGTTGCCCGTGGTTCACTCTCCCGCGCTCGGCCGCCGCTCCCTCGCGGCCCTGACCTGCGCCGCGCTCACCGTCGGCGGCGTCCTCGTCGCCGACCCGACATCGGCCGCTCCCGGCCACGGCACCGTGGTCGCCGCGGTCCCCTCCACCCTCACCCCGGACATCATCGACGGCACCGTCTTCGCCATCCACGACGCGGGCACCAAGGTGATCGTCGGCGGCTCGTTCACCGGCGTGCAGAACCGGAACTCCGACGTCACGATCTCCCGCAGGTACGTGCTGGCCTTCGACAAGGCCACCGGGACGGTGGACACCGCGTTCGCCCCCAAGGTCGACGGCGAGGTCCTCGACATCACCGCCGGCCCCACGGCCGGGACGGTCTACCTCGCCGGCAAGTTCAACACGGTCGGCACGACCACCCGCCGTAAGCTCGCCCTGGTCAACGTGAGCAACGGCAGCCTGGTCACCAGCTTCCCCAACCTGGCGTTCGACGGTCTGGTCAACGACATCGAGAAGGTCGGCAGCCGGCTGCTGGTGGGGGGCATCTTCACCAAGGCCGCCACGCTCCCGCGCAACGGGTTGGCCTCGCTGAACGCCACCACCGGCGCGGTGGACAGCTTCCTCACCGCCGCGCTGACGGAGAACCACAACTACCGCTCCTCCGAGACCGGCGGCGCGAAGGCCGGCGTCGGGGCGGAGAAGCTGGCCGTCTCGCCGGACGGCACCCAGCTCGTGGTGATCGGCAACTTCCGGAAGGCCAACGGGACGCTGCACGACCAGATCGTCCGGCTCACCCTGGGCAGCACCGCGGCGACCGTCTCCTCCTGGAACACCACCCGTTACCAGGACCGGTGCAAGTGGACGTCGTTCGACTCGTACGTGCGGGACGTGAGCTTCTCCCCGGACGGGAAGTACTTCGTGGTCGCCACCACGGGCGCGCCGTACGCCGGGACGCTCTGCGACGCGGTCGCCCGATGGGAGACCTCGTCCACCGGCACCACCGTCCAGCCCACCTGGGTCAACTACAGCGGTGGCGACACGTTCCTCTCGGTCGGCATCAGCGAGCGGGCCGTCTACGTCGGCGGCCACTTCCGCTGGCTGAACAACACCGGTGCCACCAACTCGGCGTTCCCCGGCGCGGTGGCCCGCCCCAGCATCGCCGCGCTCGACCCGGTCAGCGGCCTGCCGCTGTCCTGGAACCCGGGCCGGCACCCCCGTGGGTACGGCGTGGCCAAGCTGCTGGTCACCCCGGCGGGCCTCTGGCTCGGCTCGGACCAGTCCTGGATCGGCAACTTCAAGTACCGCCGCGAGCGGATCGCGTTCTTCCCGCTGACCGGTGGCGTCGCCCCGCACTCCACCAGCACGGCCACCCTGCCGGGCAACGTCTACCTCGCCGGGTTCAGCTCCGGCACCGTCAACGCGGTGCGCACCCGGACGTACGACGGGGTCCGCGCGGTGGGCGCCGCCACGACGGTCTCCAGCACCGACGGCACCACCTGGTCGACCGCCCGGGGCGGCTTCTGGGTCGGCGGCACGCTGTTCTACGGGATGAGCGGCGCGCTGTGGCGGCGCACCTTCGACGGCACCACCTTCGGCACGGCGAAGAAGGTCGACCCGTACCACGACGCGCTCTGGGACACGGTGGTGACCGACTCCGGGCCGGCGGGCCAGACGTACGCGGGCTCGACGACGAGCTTCTACGCCGAGATCGCGAACGTGACCGCCATGTTCTACAGCAACGGGCGGCTCTACTACACGCTGAGCGGCTCCAGCGGCCTGTACTGGCGCTGGTTCAACCCGGACAGCGGCGCCGTCGGGGCGGACAAGTTCACCGTCGCCGGCTCGACCGGCTTCGCCGACTCCGCCGGGGTGTTCGTCTCGGGCTCCAGCCTCTACCTGGTCAACCGCCTCACCGGCAACCTCTCGTCGACCGGCTGGGTCAACGGGGCGCCGTCGGGCAGTTGGACGGTGCGCAGCGGCCCGACGCTCGACTCCGTCGACTGGCGGGCCAAGGCGATCTTCACCGGTCCCGCACGCTGACCCGACAGCTCGACGGCCCGGCCCCCGCGCGGGGGCCGGGCCGTCGCGTTTCCGCCCTGGCTGGGGCCGTCACGTTTCCGCCCTCGGCGGCGTCGAGCGCCGGTTGACGGCGGGTGCCATCTCTCCCGGCGCTATCCTCCACCGGTGACCCGGAGTCGTACGAGGGAGGACGCCGCATGATCGGGATGGTGCTCGCGGCCGGAGCGGGACGCCGGCTGCGCCCGTACACCGACACACTGCCGAAGGCGCTGGTGCCGGTGGACGGCGAGACCACCATCCTCGACATCGCGCTGCACAACCTCGCCGAGGTGGGGCTGACCCAGGTCGTGGTCGTCGTCGGATACGCCGCCGAGGCGGTCCGCGAGCGCCAGGCCGCGCTGGAGAAGCGCCACGGCGTACGGATCACCCTCGTGCACAACGACCGGGCCGAGGAGTGGAACAACGCGTACTCGCTCTGGCTGGCCCGCGAGTACTTCGCCCGGGGGGTGCTGCTGGTCAACGGCGACACCGTGCACCCGGTGAGCGTGGAGAAGACGCTGCTGGCCGAACGCGGCCCGGCCATCCTGCTCGCCGTCGACACGATCAAGGTGCTGGCCGAGGAGGAGATGAAGACCACCTTCGACGCCGCCGGCCAGCTCACCCGGATCACCAAGTTGATGGACCCGGCCGAGGCGTACGGGGAGTACATCGGCGCGACGCTGATCGAGCCGCAGGCGGCCGAGGCGCTCGCCGACGCGCTGGAGGCGACCTGGCGCCGCGACCCGAACCTCTACTACGAGGACGGCTACCAGGAGTTCGCCGACCGGGGCGGGGAGGTGCGGGCGGCGCCCATCGGGGACGTCCCCTGGGTCGAGGTCGACAACCACGCCGACCTGGCCCGCGCCCGGGAGATCGCGTGCCGCTACTAGCCCGGACGGTCCTCACCCCGCTGCACATCGACGTACGGCGGGGCGCGGTGGCCGACCTCGCCGCGATCCTCGCCGACGGGCGGATCTCCGCCGGGGGCGACGTGGCGGTGGTGGTCGGCCCGGGGCAGGGCGAGCAGATCGCCGAGCTGATCCGCCCGTCGCTGCGCTCGGCGGACGTGTTCACCGTGGCCGGGGGCACCCTCGACGCCGCCGACGACCTGGGCGCCAAGCTGCGCGACCGGTCGTACGACGCGGTGGTCGGCATCGGCGGCGGCAAGACCATCGACGTGGCGAAGTACGCCGCCACCCGGCGCGGCCTGCCGATGGTCTCCGTGGCGACCAGCCTGGCCAACGACGGCATCGCGTCCCCGGTGGCCAGCCTGATCACCGACGGGATCAAGGGCTCGTACGGGGTGCACATCCCGATCGCGGTGATCGTGGACCTGGACTTCGTGGAGGCCGGACCGGAACGGCACAACCGCGCCGGGATCGGCGACGTGATCAGCAACATCAGCGCGCTGGCCGACTGGGAGCTGGCCCGGCGGGTCCGCGGCGAGCCGGTCGACGGGCTGGCCGCCTCGCTGGCCCGGATGGGCGCCGAGGCGGTGCTCGCCCACCAGGGCGACATGGGCGACGACGGGTTCGTCACGGTGCTGGCCGAGGCCTTGGTCTCCAGCGGCCTGGCGATGGCGGTCTGCGGCACCAGCCGCCCGTCCAGCGGCGGCTGCCACGAGATCATGCACGCCGTGGACGCGCTCTACCCGGGCACCGCCTCGCACGGTGAGCTGGCCGGGTTGGGGGCGCTCTTCTGCACCTTCCTGCGCGGCGAGCGGCGGCGGTTCGCCGAGATGTCGGCCTGCCTGGCCCGGCACGGCCTGCCCCGGCTGCCCGCCGACGTGGGACTGGCCGACGAGCAGTTCATCGAGGCGGTTCAGTACGCGCCGCGTACCCGGCCGGACCGCTACACCATCCTCGAACACCTCGCGATGTCGCCTTCCGAGACGCGGGAGCGGCTGGCAGACTACGCCGATGCACTCCGCGACCACCTTGGCTGAGCCGTCCCGCCCCTCCGTCGCCGACTTCCACCGGGTCAACCGGGGCGGTGGCCTGTTCAGTGAGTCGCTCAGCCAGTGGCTGGGGGCCGTGTTCGCGCTGGTCGCGCAGCGGCTCGGGCTGCGCCCCACCGCGCTGACGATCACCAACCTCGTGCTCGGTCTGGGCACGTCGCTGACCGTGGTGGCCCTCGCCGGGCCGGTCGCCGCGGGGGACGTACCGGCCTGGGTGGTCGGGCTGACCGCGCTGGTCGGCTGGCAGGTCGCGTACTCCCTGGACTGCGCCGACGGGCAGCTCGCCCGGGTGACCGGGCAGGGCAACCCGGCCGGCGCCCGGGTGGACGTGCTCTGCGACGTGGCCGCCCAGATCGCCCTGGTGGCCGCGCTGGCCGCCACGGCCGTGGCCCAGCGCCCGTCGACCCCGGCCTGGCTGGTCGCGGTCTTCGCCGGCACGTGGATGGTCAACCTGGTGACCTCGGTGATGCAGGCCGGCCCGAACGCGGCCAGCATGGTCACCTCGACCAGCCTGCCGGTCCGGCTGGTCAAGCTGGTCCGCGACTACGGCGCGGTGATCTTCGGCGCCGCCCTGGTGCTGATGCTCGCGCCCGCCCTCACCTTCTGGGTGATCGTGGCGTTCACGGTCGTCAACGGCGGCTTCCTGCTGGCGAGCATCGCCTTCTCCGCCCGCGCCTCCCTCCGCTGACCCCCGCCCTACCCGGCCCCGCCCCGTCACCCCGAGCCCTCGCTCCCCGGGGCCGCCTCACCCTGCCCCGCGCCTTTGCTCTGCACCCATCGAAGCAGCGGCTACATTCCGTGCCCGCTGCGCGGGTGGGTGCAGAGCAAAGGCGGAAAAAGGGAACAGTGGCGGTGGTAGCGAGAACGCGTCAGCTCAGCGTGGGGTCGGGGTGCCGCTGCCCACGACCCCGGCGTACACGTCGATGAGCTTGGCCGTGGTCACGTCGGGGTGGAAGGTGCGCTCGTAGCGCTGACGGGCGGCCACCGAGAGGCCGGCGGCGCCGGCGCGTGCCTCCGGCAGCGCTGCGGCCATGGCGGCCGGCTCCGGGGGTATCACCCAGCCGACCGGGCCGGCCGGATCGTCCATACCCACCAGGTACGGGATGCCGCCGAGGGCGGTGCCGAGCACCGGCCGGCCGCTCGCCAACGCCTCGATGATCACGGTGGGCAGCACGTCGTGCCAGGTGGAGGCGGCCACGACCACGGCGCTGGCCTCGATCGCCGCGCGTACCCCGGCGCGGTCCAGCGGCCCGAGGAAGGTCACGTCGGCGCGCTCCGCGGCGGCGGCCTCGGCCAGGGGCCGCAGCTCGCCGTCCCCGGCGATCCGCAGCGGGCCGAGCGCGCCGTCCGGGTGCCGCCGCCAGGCGTCCAGCAGCAGGCCGAGCCCCTTCTCGGGGGTGAGCCGGCCCATGAACAGGAAGCCGTCGCCGAGCGGCGCCGGGCGCCCCGGGTCGGGGATGCCGTTCGGCTTCACCACGATCCGGTCGGCGGGTACGCCGTAGTCGCGCAGGTGGTCGGCGACCGCCGAGGTGAGCGCGATGTACCGGTCGACCGAGTGCCAGGTGCCCCGGTGCACGGCCAGCGTGGTGGCCATGAGGGCGCTCTGCGCCCGCGATCCGCGGTAGCAGCGGTGCACGATCGCCGGCACGCCGAGCGCCCGACCCCGGCAGTCCTGGCAGATCGTCCCGTCCCGGAAGTACAGGCCCGAGGAGCAGACCTGCCGGTAGTTGTGCACGGTCTGCACCACCGGCACGCCGTGCTTGTGCGCGGTCCGCACCACCCAGGGCGAGAGCAGCGGGTACGGGTTGTGCAGGTGCAGCACGTCCGGGCGGTGCTCGGTGATCAGCCGGCTCAGCTCCTGCTGGGCGCGCGGGGCGTAGATCGGGGAGAGTGGCAGCAGCGCCTTCGCCGTCTTCGGCAGGCTGGGGATCTCGTCGGAGCTGCGCAGGAACGGCAGCACCTCCACCCCGGCGGCGGTGAGCTGGGCGATCTCCACGTCGACGATGGTGTTCTCGCCGGACGGCTGAGCCTCCCGGTACCGGTTGTGCGCCACCACAATCTTCACGGGTGGAAAGGCTACCGTTGGCTGATGCCAGAGCTACCGGAGGTGGAAGCGCTCGCCGGCTACCTGCGTGAGCGCGCGGCGGGGCGGCGCGTCGACCGGATCGAGGTCGCCGCGATCAGTGCCCTGAAGACGTACGACCCGGCGCCCGGCGCCGCGTCGGGCCGGACGGTGACCGACGCCCGGCGGCACGGCAAGTTCCTCGACGTGGTCCTCGACGGGGAGCTGCACCTCGTGGTGCACCTGGCCCGGGCGGGCTGGCTGCACTACCGGGAGTCGTTCCCCTCCGCCGCCCCGCTTCGTCCCGGCAAGGGGCCGATCGCCCTGCGGGTCCGGCTCGACGACGGCTCGGGCTTCGACCTGACCGAGGCGGGCACCCAGAAGAAGCTGGCCGCGTACCTGGTCACCGACCCGGCGCAGGTGCCCGGGGTGGCCAAGCTCGGGCCGGACGCGCTCGCCGCCGACCTGCCCACCTTCGCCGAGCGGATCCGCAGCCGGCGGGGCCAGGTCAAGGGCGTGCTGACCGACCAGGCGGTGCTCGCCGGGGTGGGCAACGCGTACTCGGACGAGATCCTGCACGCGGCGAGGCTGTCGCCGTTCGCGCTCACGGACCGGCTGACCGACGCGCAGTTGGCCGCACTGCACGAGGCGACCCGGCGGGTGCTCGGGGACGCGGTGGCCCGGTCGCTCGGGCAGAAGGCGGCCGAACTGAAGGGCGAGAAGCGCTCCGGCCTGACCGTGCACGCCCGGACCGGGCTGCCCTGTCCGGTCTGCGGGGACACCGTACGGGAGGTGTCGTTCGCCGACTCCAGCCTCCAGTACTGCCCCACGTGCCAGACGGGCGGCAAGCCGCTGGCTGACCGACGGTTGTCGCGACTCGTACGGTGAGTAACGCCACTCGGGGGTTACGGCGCGGAATGACCGGTCGCGCGCCGATCCTCCCGGTCGACACCTCTACCCGGACCCTCATCCATCGGTATAGTGGCTCGGTCCCCGGCTTTCGCACCTGAGGTGGAGCCGGCCGGATCCCAGCGGCCACACCGGCCCGCGTCCCTCGGGTCGACGTCCGGTGCGGGCTCCGCGTGGGAAACTGAACGGTGGGCGACCCGGGCCCTCACTGCGAGTGAGCGGCGCGCGTCATGCGGGAGGACATGGGTGAGGTGACGACAAGCCTCCAGCGCCCGGTAACCAACACAGGCCGGAGCAAACTCGTGCGGCACGTCGACAGCTTCGAGATCCAGCCGCCGACACCGCCGTCGCACAACGGCGTACCCCGGTCGGCCTGGGCCCGTGCCCGCCGGCGCGTCTCCCGCTGGCACCGCCCCTACACCGCGGTCCTGCTGCTGCTCGACTTCGGCGCGGCGGCGTTGGCCAGCTTCCTGGCCATCCAGATCTTCGAGCAGGCCGCCGCCGGCTTCAGCAGCTCACACGAGTCGTGGTTCTACACGGTGGCGTTCGCGCTGCTCCCGCTCGGCTGGCTGATCATCCTGTGGGGCAACCGGGCGTACGACCGGCGGTACCTCGGCCTCGGCCCCGACGAGTTCAAGCGGGTGATCCGGGGCGGGGTGGCCGTCGCCGCCACCGTCTCCTTCCTCGCGTTCGCCCTCAAAGCCGACCTCTCCCGGTGGACAGTCGGCTTCGCCCTGCTCGGCGCGCTGCTGCTGATCCTGCTCGGCCGGCTGCTGGCGCGACTGACGCTGCACCTGATCCGCCGCCGGGCCGGCCACGCCGGCCACCGGATGGTCCTCGTGGGCACCCTGCCGGAGTGCCTGGAGGTCTACGCGGCGGTCACCCGCAACCCGACCGCCGGGCTGGTGCCCGTGGCCATCCACATCACCGACGGGTACGCGGCGGCGCGCGGCATCCAGACCCCCGTTCCCGTGTACGCGGGCCGGGACGTGCTCGCGCTCGTCCGCGAGGTCGGCGGCGACACGATCGCGGTCTGCGGCTCGGCCAGCGCCGAGCCGGGCGAGCTGCGCCGACTGGCCTGGCAGCTCGAGGGCTCCGGCGTCGACCTGGTGGTCGCCCCGCAGCTCACGGACATCGCCGGCCCCCGGGTGCACATCCGTCCGATCGAGGGCCTGCCGCTGCTGCACGTCGAGGAGCCGACCCTGTCGGGTCCGGCGCTGCTGGCCAAGAACCTGATGGACCGGATCGCCGCCGGCCTCGGCCTGGTGCTGCTGATCCCGGTGTTCCTGGCGATCGCGATCGCGATCCGGCTCTCCGACCGCGGCCCGGTCTTCTTCCGCCAGCCGCGCGTCGGCCACGAGGGGCGCACGTTCCGGGTGTGGAAGTTCCGCACCATGTACGTCGACGCGGAGGAGCGGCTGGCCAGCCTGGTCGACCAGAACGAGACCGACGGCATGCTGTTCAAGATGAAACAGGACCCGCGGGTGTTCCCGGTGGGCCGCTTCCTGCGGGCCTCGTCGCTGGACGAGCTGCCCCAGCTGATCAACGTGCTCAAGGGCGAGATGTCGCTGGTGGGGCCGCGCCCGCTGCCGGCCGACGACGGCGACTTCCTCGGCGACGTGCGCCGCCGCCTGCTGGTCCGGCCCGGCATGACCGGCCTGTGGCAGGTCTCCGGCCGCTCCGACCTGTCCTGGGACGAGGCGGTCCGGCTGGACCTCTACTACGTCGACAACTGGTCGCTCGCATACGACCTGAGCATCCTGTGGCGCACGGTGGGCGTGGTGCTGGCGCGCAAGGGCGCGTACTAGCGCGCGGAGGGGCGCAGCCGTCAGGATCGCTGGGTGGCAGGCAACCTCTCCGCCGTCGTCGGCGTGCTCTCCCTCGGCACGGCGCTGGCCGCAGCCGTGTACGCGGTCGTCCGGCTGCGCGCCCGGCGGGGCATCGCCACGGCCACCCAGCGGGCCACGTACGAGGTGCTGCACACCGCCGGGCTGGCCGCCGATCCGCTACGCGCCGGACTGACCGAGGCGGGCGCGGCGAAGGCCGTACGCCACCTGCGGGCCCTGGTGGGGGCGGTCGGGCTGGCCCTGACGGACCGGGACCGGCTGCTCGCCCTCGACGGGCGCGGCGGGCACCACGGCGACCAGCTGCTCGCGGCGGCCCGGCGGGCGGCGACGGCCGGGCGGTCGGCCGTGCTGGGGGAGTCGGAGCTGCACTGCGACCGGGTCGACTGCCCCGTCCGCGGGGCGGTGGTGGCCCCGCTGCGCGCCGACGGTCGGGTGGTCGGGGCGCTGGTCGCCGTCGCGGACGGTCCCCCCGCCCCGGGGCTGGTGCAGGCCACCCTGGAAACCGCGCACTGGGCCGGCAACCAGCTCGCCCTGGCGGAGCTGGACCGCTCCCGCGAGCGGCTGGCCCGGGCGGAGGTACGCGCGCTGCGCGCCCAGATCAGCCCCCACTTCATCTACAACGCGCTGACGGCGATCGGCTCGTTCGTCCGCACCGACCCGGAGCGGGCCCGGGAGCTGATCCTGGAGTTCGCCGAGTTCACCCGGTACTCGTTCCGGGCGCACGGGGAGTTCACCACGCTGGCCGAGGAGCTGCGGTCGATCGACCGCTACCTGACCATCGAACGGGCCCGGTTCGGCGACCGGCTCCAGGTGCGGCTGCAGATCGCCCCGGAGGTGCTGCCGGTGACGCTGCCGTTCCTCTGCCTCCAGCCGCTGGTCGAGAACGCCGTCCGGCACGGGTTGTCACGCAAGCCCGGCACCGGCATGGTGAGCATCGAGGCCCGGGACGCGGGCGCGGAGTGCCACATCACGGTGGAGGACGACGGAGTGGGCATGGACCCGACGACGCTGACCGCCGGCATCGCCGAGTTGGCCGGCGCCGGCAGCGACCCGACCGACGACCCGGGCCAGCACGTCGGCCTCTCGAACGTCGACGAGCGGCTCCGCTCGGCGTTCGGGGACCGGTTCGGCCTGATCGTCGAGACCGGGCTCGGCTCCGGTACGCGGGTGAGCCTGCGGGTGCCGAAGTTCCACCCCGGCGTACGGGCCGGTTCGTGACCGCGGCCCCGCCCGGTTTCCTCCGGGTGCTGGCGGTCGACGACGAGCCGCCCGCGCTGGACGAGCTGGCGTACCACCTGCGCGCCGACCCCCGGGTGGCCCGGCTGCACACGGCGGGGGACGCGACCGAGGCGCTGCGGGTGCTCCGCGACGGCGACATCGACGTGGTCTTCCTGGACATCCGGATGCCCGGGCTGGACGGCATGGAGCTGGCCCGGGTGCTGCGCCGGTTCGCCCGGCCCCCGGCGATCGTCTTCGTCACCGCGTACGACGACGGCGCGGTGGACGCCTTCGACCTGGGCGCCACGGACTACGTGCGCAAGCCGGTGCGGGCCGAGCGGCTGGCCGAGTCGCTGCGCCGGGTGATCGGCTCCCGGGTGGTGCCGACGCACCCGGCGGCGCTGGCCCGGGCGGAGGAGGACCCGACGATCCCGGTCGAGCTGGCCGGCACCACCCGGATGCTGCCACGCTCGGCGGTGCGCTGGGTGGAGGCGCAGGGCGACTACGCCCGCCTGCACACCGCCGACGGCTCACACCTGGTCCGGGTGTCGCTGGCCACCCTGGCCGAGCGCTGGGCGGACGCCGGTTTCGTCCGCATCCACCGGTCGTACCTGGTGCAGCTGAAGCTGATCGCCGAGCTGCGGCTGGTCAACTCCGGGTACGTGGTGGTGGTCGACTCCACCGAGCTGCCGGTCAGCCGCCGGCACACCCGGGAGCTGAAGGACAAGCTGGTCCGCGCCGCGAAGCAGGACTGGAACCGCTGACCCGCGTACGTTCCCGGCCACCCACAGCGTTGTCCACCGGGTTATCCACAGGTGTGGAGAGTTCTCCACAGGTTGTTCACAACGCGCCCCACCGATCTCCACGGCCGCTGCCTACAGTCACTTCCCATGAAGGAGCGCAGGGTGCTGGTGGTCGAGGACGAGCGGACGATCGCCGAATCGGTCGCCACCCGCCTGCGGGCCGAGGGCTTCGCCGTGGAGATCGCGGCGGACGGGCCCGCCGCCGTGGCCCGGTTCCGGGCGTGGCAGCCCGACCTCGTCGTCCTCGACGTGATGCTGCCCGGGTTCGACGGGCTGGAGGTGTGCCGGCGCGTCCAGGCCGACCGGCCGGTGCCCGTCCTCATGCTCACCGCCCGGGACGACGAGACAGACCTGCTGGTCGGGCTCGCCGTCGGCGCGGACGACTACCTCACCAAGCCGTTCTCGATGCGCGAGCTGGCCGCCCGGGTGCACGTGCTGCTGCGCCGGGTCGAGCGGGCCGCCGCCGCCCCGCCCGCCACGGTTACCGTCGGCGACGTGGAGATCAACCAGGCCGAACGGCGGGTGCTGCGGGCCGGCGTCGAGGTGCACCTGACCCCGACCGAGTTCGATCTGCTGGTGCATCTCGCCGGCCGGCCCCGTACGGTGCTGCCCCGCGAGCGGCTGCTCGCCGACGTCTGGGGCTGGGCCGACGGCTCCGGCACCCGTACGGTGGACAGCCACGTCAAGGCGCTGCGCCGCAAGCTGGGCGCCGACCTGATCCGCACGGTGCACGGCGTCGGCTACGCGCTGGAGGTGCAGCCGTGATCGAGCGCCAGGTCACGTGGCTGAACCGGGTGCTGCCGCGTCCCCTCGACCCGGTCCGCTCGATCAAGGCGAAGCTCGGCCTCCTGCTGGTCGCCTCGGGCGCGGCCGGGATGGGCTACTTCTGGTACGCCATCGGCTGGCTGCCGCCGATGACCTCCGCGACCGCGATCGGCGTGGCGCTGCTGACCTCGCAGGTGCTGGCGCACGGGATGACCTCGCCGCTGCGGGAGATGACGGCGGCGGCCGGGGCGATGGCCCGGGGCGACTACTCCCGGCGGGTGCGGGCCACCTCGCGGGACGAGGTGGGCGAGCTGGCCCAGGCGTTCAACAAGATGGCCGCCGACCTCGCCGCGGCCGACCAACGCCGGCGCGAGCTGATCGCGAACGTCTCGCACGAGCTGCGTACGCCCATCACCGCGTTGCAGGCCGTGCTGGAGAACCTGGTCGACGGCGTCGCCCCGACGGAGCCGGCCGCGCTGCGGGCCGCGCTGGCCCAGACCGAGCGGCTCGGCCACCTCGTCGCCGACCTGCTCGACCTGTCCCGGCTGGACGCCGGGGTGGTGCCGCTGCGCCGGGTGGCCATCGACCTCGACGACTTCCTCGAGGACGCGGTGAAGCAGGCGGCGGCGACCGCCACCGGGGTCGGGCGGGACGTCCGGTTCCGGCTCCGGCCCCTGCCGGCCCCGCTCACCGTGTACGCCGACCCGTGGCGGCTGCACCAGGTCTTCGCCAACCTGCTGGACAACGCCGCGCGGCACAGCCCGGCCGGCGGGACGGTGCTGGTCAGCGCGGAGGAGCGGGCCGGCCAACTGCACTTCGAGGTGAACGACGAGGGCGAGGGCATCCCGGTCGCCGAGCGGTCCCGGGTGTTCGAGCGGTTCACCCGGGGCGACCGATCCGGCGGTGGCGGGACCGGGCTGGGCCTGGCGATCGCGCGCTGGGTGGTCGAGCTGCACGGCGGGAGCATCGCCGTCCTCGACCCTCACCCGGGGGCCGGCGGCTCCCACCCGGGCTGCCGCATCCAGGTCACCCTTCCCGTGACCACCCCGGCCTGACCTCCTTTCTTCCTCTTCCCTTCCTTCTTGGACCGATCGCGTCCTTCCGTGGACCGATCGCGTCCTTCCGTGGACCCATCGAGGAGTTGTCGTGCCCGAAAAAGGCGAAATGCCAGCAGAATCAGGCTCGGAGAAGCCCACCACCGACAGCCCCTTTGCTCTGCACCCACCCATGCAGCAGGCACGGGCGGTAACCGGTGCGCCGACGGGTGCAGAGCAAAGCGGGCCGGGAGACACCTCCCGCCAGGCGGCGGCGGACAAGGCGGGCGCGAGATCTTGGTGCGAAACGGCCCCTGGAGGGGCACTTTCGTACCAAGATTCGAGTTCGTCGACCGAGCCGCCCGCACGCCAGGCCGGGACCGGTGAGGTGGGAGGGGTTCCGGGCGGGCAGGCACCGCCGGCACCGCCGGGCGGATCCGTCGCGCACCCGCCAGGCTGGCCGGTCGCGCCGGCCGGGCCTGTCGCACCGCCGCCCGGCCCGCAGGTTGCACCGTGGCCCGCCGGGCAGGTCGCGCCGGGGCCGTACCGGCCGGGGCTGCCGCCGCGCCAACCGTCCGTCTGGCAGCGCCGCTGGCCGGGTCCGACGGCAGCCGCCCGACCCGTCGCGCTCGGCGCGGTGGCCGTCGCCGCCGCGGTGGCGGCGTCCGTCGTTCCGCTCGACCGTCCCGGCCTCGGCTGGCTGCTGGCCGCGCTAGCCGCCACCGCCGCCCTCATCCCGGCAGCCCGCGCCTCCGCGTCGGCCAAGACCGGCGCCGGGCCCGCCGGAACCGCATCAACCAAGACCGGCCAGGACAAGGCTTCGCCGACCGACATCGCAGCCATCACCGCGGGCAGCACCGACATCGCATCCACCAACAGGAGCAGCGCGGAGAACGGCGGCATCCGGGTCGCGGTCCGTCCCGACGCCACGGGGGTGCCGGGCCGGACGGCGAGCCGGCTGGTCTGGGCCGCCGCAACGATCGCCCTGGTCTCCGTCGGGTACGTCCGGGCCGCCGGCTGGCTCTTCGTGCTCTGCCTGCTCGCCGCCCTGGTCACCGGCGCCCTCGCCGTCACGGGCGGCCGGACGCCGCTCGGCATGCTGGCGGCGGCCGTGCTCACCCCGGCCGCGCCGTTCCGGGCGCTCCCGTGGGCGAAGCGCGGGCTGCCCCGCTCCGGGCCCGGCCCGTCGGCGCTCGGGCGCGGGCTGGCGACCGCCGCCGCCTCGGTGGGCCTGCTGGCCGTCTTCGGCCTGCTCCTCTCCTCGGCCGACGCGGTCTTCGCCGACCTGCTCGCCAGCGCGCTGCCCGAGTTCTCCGCCGGCGGCACGATCGGCTGGCTGTTCCGCTTCGGGCTGGTCGGCGGCGGCCTGCTCGGCGGGGCGTACCTGCTGGCCGCGCCGGCCGACCTGGACGGGCTGCGGGCGGCCCCGGCCCGGCCCGTCCGCCGGCTGGAGTGGGCGGTCCCGCTGGCCCTACTGGACGCGCTCTTCGCCGCGTTCGTGCTGGTGCAGCTCACCGTGCTGTTCGGCGGATCCGACCACGTGCTGCACACCGCCGGCCTCAGCTACGCCCAGTACGCCCGCAGCGGCTTCTGGCAGCTCCTCGCGGTCTCGGCACTCACCCTGCTCGTGCTGGCCGGGGCGGCCCGGTGGGCGCCCCGGTCCACCTGGGTGGACCGGCTGCTGATCCGGTTCCTGCTCGGTACGCTCACCGCGCTCAGCCTGGTCGTCGTCGCGTCGGCGCTGTACCGGATGCAGGTGTACGCCGACGCGTACGGGGCGACCCGGCTCCGGCTGGTCGTGGCGACCGCCGAAGTGTGGCTCGGGGTGCTCTTCCTGCTGGTCGGGGCGGCGATCGTACGGCTGCGCGCCGGCTGGCTGCCCGGGCTGGTCGTGGGCACGGCGGTGCTCGCCCTGCTCGGCCTCGCGGCGGTGAACCCGGACCGGTTGATCGCCGAGCGCAACGTCGACCGGTACCGGGAGACGGGCCGAATCGACGTGCAGTACCTCTCCCGGCTCTCCGCCGACGCCGTGCCGGCGCTGGCCGGGCTGCCGGAGCCGATGCGCTCCTGCGTGCTGCGGGAGATCGCCGCCGAACTGCCGGACGACGGGTTCCGGACGGCCAACCGGGGCCGCGCCACCGCCCGCGACCTGCTCGTCCAGAGGCCCGTCGTGACGAGCACGCATGACTGCCCCGGCTTCCTCTACTGGTGACGCCGGCCCTTGACATTCCCGGCAATCCGGCGAGACTGCCGGGGTGGCCGCACCCGACGACCCCATACCGGCCCCCCGCACGCCGGCCCCGCCCGGAACGCCGGCAGACATGCCACCAGCCCCACGCCGGACACCGGCAGACACGCCACCGGCCCCGCCCCGGAGGCCGGCCGGCACGGCTCCGGCCGACGGGCCGGCGGCCGTCGCCCCGGGGCGCACCCGGATCGTGCTGGCCGAGGTGTCCCGGCGGGACACCGGCGCCGATCGCACCCGCGTCGAGCTGACCCAGCAGACCCAGGTCGGTGAGGCGCTGGTCCGGGGCCTGGTCCGGGCCCAGCTCGCGCTGGCGCTGCGGCTGAGCCTGGTGGTGGCGATCGGCCTCGGCGGCCTGCCGTGGCTGTTCGCCATCGCTCCCTCGGTGGGCCGGGTCACCGCGTTCGGGGTGAACCTGCCCTGGCTGCTGCTCGGGGTGGCGGCCTTCCCGTTCCTGATCGCGGTCGGCTGGGCGTACGTGCGGTTGGCGGAGCGCAACGAGCAGGACTTCACCGACCTGGTCCAGCGGCCGGAGTGCTGAGATGCACAACGGGTACGTCGTCCCGGCGATCGTCGCCGTCACCCTGGCCACCCTCGGGATCGGCTTCTACGGGCTGCGGCTGGCCCGGACCACCTCCGACTTCCTGGTCGCCTCCCGGACGGTCAGCCCGACCTGGAACGCCGCCGCGATCGGCGGGGAGTACCTGTCGGCGGCGTCGTTCCTGGGCGTGGCCGGCCTGATCCTCAAGTACGGCGTGGACGTGCTCTGGTACCCGGTCGGCTTCGCCGCCGGCTACCTGGCCCTGCTGCTCTTCGTGGCCGCCCCGCTGCGCCGCTCCGGCGCGTTCACCCTGCCCGACTTCTGTGAGCTGCGGCTCGGCTCGCGCCGGCTGCGCACCCTCGCCACCGTCTTCGTGATCTTCATCGGCTGGCTGTACCTGGTGCCGCAGCTCCAGGGGGCGGGGCTGACGCTGGCCACGGTGACCGGCTCGCCGTACCCGGTGGGGGCGCTGGTGGTGGCCGGGGTGATCACGGCGAACGTGGCGCTGGGCGGCATGCGGGCGGTCACGTTCGTCCAGGCGTTCCAGTACTGGCTGAAGCTCACCGCGCTCGCCGTACCCGCGATCTTCCTGATCCTGCAGTGGCAGGCCGACGGCCGCCCGGCGGTGACCCCGCCCGACGGGCCGGCGTTCCGGACCGCGACCACCGTCGTGGTCGAGCACCGCGCGACCCTCACCCTCGGCGACGGCGGCATCCGGGAGGTACGCCCCGGGGACCGCCTCGACTTCGCCGCCGGCGACCCGGTGCCGCAGGTCAGTGGTACGGCGACCGACGCCGCCGACTGGCTGCTGCCGAACGTGGCCGGGGACGACGACCGGGGGCTGTTCGCCACGTACTCGCTGATCCTGGCGACGTTCCTCGGCACGATGGGGCTGCCGCACGTGCTCGTGCGGTTCTACACCAACCCGGACGGTGCGGCGGCCCGCCGCACCACCCTGGTCGTGCTGGCCCTCGTCGGCGCGTTCTACCTGCTGCCCACCCTGTACGGGGTGCTGGGCCGGATCTACACCCCGCAACTGCTGGTCGCCGGGCAGACCGACGCGGTGGTGGTGCTGCTGCCCGGGGCGGCGCTCGGGGACGGGCCGACGGGCCGGCTGCTGGCCGCCCTCGTCTCCGCCGGGGCGTTCGCGGCGTTCCTCTCCACCTCGTCCGGGCTGGTCACCAGCGTCGCCGGGGTGATCTCCACCGACGTGCTCGGGCACGGCTCCGTACGCGGCTTCCGGCTGGCCACGCTGATCGCGGGCGGGGTCCCGACGGTGCTCGCGCTGAACGTCTCGGGGATGGACGTCTCGCAGGTCGTCGGGTTGGCGTTCGCGGTCGCCGCGTCCAGCTTCTGCCCGCTGCTGGTGCTCGGCATCTGGTGGCGGGGGCTCACCGACGTGGGGGCCGCCGCCGGGGTGCTGGTCGGCGGCGGCGCGGCGATCGGCGCGGTACTGCTCACGGTGCTGGGCGCGCCGCTGACCGGCTGGCCGGCCACGCTCACCGCGCAGCCGGCCGCGTGGACCGTCCCGCTCGCGTTCACCGTCATGGTGGCGGTGTCGGTGGCGACCCGCCGCCGCCTCCCGCCCGGCGTCGGGGCGACGATGCTCCGCCTGCACGCCCCCGAGACGCTCCGCTTGTAGGGTGGGGCCCGCGGATGGGGGCGTCCGTCCAGGGGAAGCGCCGCCGGATCGTGCTGCGGCGGGAGCGGGTGCCGGTCACGGGCGGATACGGTCGGGGCATGACTGGTGAGCACCCCGCGCTGGCGCTGCGTGGCCTGGCCAAGCGGTTCGACGGCAAGGCGGCGGTGGCCGGCGTCGACCTCGACGTCCCGGCCGGCTCGTTCTAGGGCCTGCTCGGCCCCAACGGCGCCGGCGAGACCACCACGCTGTCGATGGCGGTCGGGCTGCTGCGCCCCGACGCCGGGTGCGCCTGGGTGCTCGGGCTCGCCGCCGTCGTCCTGGCGGTGCTGCTGCGCCGGCCGGGCTGGCTGGGCGTGATGGCCGGCGGCCTGGTCGCCTCCTACGGGGCGGGGTTCGCCATCAACGCGTACGTCTCCGTGCTGGCGCCGTACTCGCTGCCGGAGACGAGCAACCCGTTCGCCATGAACACCGGCGCCGGGGTCGCGAAGGGCTTCCTCACCCTGCTGTCCATGGTCGCCTCGGCGGTCGCGGCGATGCCGATGGTGGTGGCGGCGGCGCTGCTCGGCGCGTACCTGGCGGGGGACGTGCTGGACCGGCGGGCGCCGGAGCTGTTGACGGCGGTCACGCCGCGCCGCTGACGCCCCCGCGCGCCCGCGCCTCCGCCCCCCGCCCCCCGACGCGCCTCCGCCGCGCGCCATGTCGGCGACATGGCGGTATCCGCGCCACTTTGACTCCGCCATGTCGGCGACATGCAGGCCCCGCGCCCCTACGCGCGTGGCCCGGGCGCCTCGTCGAGCAGAACGGCCGCGACACTCTCCACCTCGGCGCAGACGTGGTCGGGTGGGCTCAACTCGCCGGGCCATGCCTGGCCTCTACTGATCCAGACGGTCGAGAGCCCCGCCGCGCGGCCGCCCTCCACGTCGAGCGTGGGGCTGTCACCGATCACCCAACCCCCGTCGTCCAGCCGGACACCGCATCCGCGTGCCGCGGCCTCGAACAGTCCCCGCGCGGGCTTCCTGATTCCCAGTTCGCCGGACACCGCCCACGCATCCACGTGCTGGTCCAGCCCGGTGCGGCGGATCTTGCCGAGCTGGTTGTCGGCCTGACCGTTCGTGACGATCGCGATCCGCCAATCCCGATCCCGCAGCGAGGTCAGCATGCTCCGCACCTCCGGGCGGCAGCTCACCAGCTCCGGCATCCGGCGCCGGTAGTCCCCCCACAGGTGGTCGGCCGACGCGGCGAGACCGAACCGCTGCCGCACCTCGCCGAAGAACCAGTCGCGCGGCACGAAGCCGTCCCCGTCGGTGGCGAGCAGCCAGGCGAGGGCGTCTTGCGGAAGGTCGTACTCCGCGCAGAACCCGGCCGCCCAACGCCGGAACGCCTCGCTCCTGTCGACCAACGTGTTGTCGAGATCGAAGAGCGCCAGTCGCTGCACGATCACGGACCCTACCGGTCACCCGGATCCGACACGCTCGTCGCGAGCCGCCGCTGTTCCATGGACACGGGCGGGAATGCCGCTCTCCGAATCAGGCGCTCTGGACCTGCCCCGGCTGTGCTACCGCCCTGGTCTACGAGACACGGGCGGATGGCCGACTCGGGTCCCCGGTAGCGCAGGCGGGGCAGCTCCACAGCGAGCACGTCGAGTAGGTGCAGGAGGACGAACGTGCGCGCCACCCGAGCCCCCAGCCGGACAGGGGCCCAGGCGTCACCGGCGGCGCATGAAGGCGTACACGAGGTTGCTGCTGTTGACGCTGGTGACGTTGACCAGGTCCCACCCGTAGTGCGACAGGTACTCGACGGCCTCCATCAGCCGCGTAGCGCCGCTCCCGCTGAACCCGGGGCTGGCGACCAGGGCGAGGTGCCGGTGAGGATAGGCGCGCAGGTCCACCTCGTTGCGGAGCACGGCGTCCGCGTTGGCGATGCGGGTCTGGGCGAGTGGCTGCCGGGTGAACGGGGACATGCCCGCACGGTAGATCACCCGCGCACGGAAGCTCGTCGCGGGCAGCAGGCGGCCACTTGGCCCGGAGCTGCACAATGGGCCGGTGCCCGTCGTCGAAGCGGTGACGACCGTCCCGGTGCCGCCCGAGCTGGCCTTCGCGGTGTCGCAGACCGTCGCGCCCGTCCGCTACCGCTGGGATCCCTTCGTACGGGAGCAGCACTTCACCGAAGGCGCCACGCGCCCGGGCAAGGGGATACGCACCTTCACCCGGTCCCGGCACGGCCTGACCATGGTCAGCGAGTACGTCTCGTTCGCGCCGCCGAGCCACGTGGGCATGAAGATGGTCCGGGGACCGTGGTTCTTCGAGTTGTTCGCCGGCGGGTGGCGGTTCGCGGCCGGCCCCGAACCGGGTACGACGGTCGCCACCTGGCGATACAACTTCCGCTGCCGGCCCGCGTTCCTGCGCCCGGTCGCCGACCGGGTCGGGCTGTGGCTGCTGGGGCGGGACATCCGCCGCCGGATCGCCGGGTACGCCGCCGGTTGCGCCGACCCGGAGGTCCTGGCCGCCGCCCGCCGCTCGTTGCCGGCGGACGACTGAGGCTCAGTCCCTCCGGGTCTCACCCGTCGCCAGCCCGACGAAGCGGCGCCAGGCGTCGGGGCGGAAGGTGAGCACCGGCCCGGACCGGTCCTTGCTGTCCCGCACCAGCACCACCCCGGGCACATTGCCCGCCACCTCGACACAGTTGCCCTCGTTGGCGGACCAGGTCGACTTGCGCCAGCGGGGCGCGACACTCGTCATGGCGTCACCTTCAACTTGTTGATGAGATCGATCGAGGCACTCTGGCTGAGCGCCTCGCCGAGAAGAAGCTCCCATTTCCGCTGGACCAAGGCTATCCACTCCGGGTAGTCGGCGATCTGCCCGCGCGCCCCGTTGTCGAGGCAGAGCAGGCGGTCGCCCTCGGGTAGCTCGGCGAGCACGAACCCGCCGCCCATGGACGCGTGCGCGCCGACGCTGAGCGGCAGCACGTGCAGCTGCACATGTGGCAGTTCGACCACTTCGAGCAGCCGGCCGAGCTGACGGTCCATGGCGGCCGGCCCGCCGACCGGTCTGCGCAGCGCGCTCTCGTCGATGACGAACACGCACTCCGGCGGATCGTCCCGGTGCAGCAGGCGCTGCCGGCCCATACGGACGCTGACGAGCTGGTCCAACTGATCGCCCCGGTAGAGCCCACCGGCCGAGATGATCGCCCGGGCGTACTCCTCGGTTTGGAGGAGCCCGGGGACCAGGCACGGCTCGAAGTTGCGCAGCCGAACCGCCCGTTGCTCATGGCCGGGCCAGGACTCGAACCAGGGTGGCCCAGCCCTTCTCTCGGGTTCTTCGAGGAGGCCGGCGAGGAGGCCGCCGGTGCCAAGGGCCTCGTCGGCGGCGATGGCGAACTCCATCGTGGGCCGGCGGCGGCCGGTTTCGATCGCCGCCACCGTGGACGGACTCCACCTGATCAGGGTCGCCAGCCCCTCCTGCGACACCTCCGCCCCGGCCCGGGCGGCCTTCAACGCTCTGATCCATTTCTCGTAGTTCACCGCTTACCTCTCCGGTAAGTACGCGACCGCGCTGCGTAGTAAGCCCTGGCATCCTCCCCTGTCCGGCACTTCGAGTCCAGGGTGGAGGGCACGCGGCCCGGCTGGTGGAGGCGACGACCCGGCGGCCGGTCCTGCGCGGGCCGCCCCGGTCACTCCCCCTGGGCGGGGCGGCCCCTCTACCGAAGGAGGCCACCATGTTCCCACTGCTCCGTCGGCTCCGCCGACGCAACGCCGCCGTGCACGCGTACCAGACGACGGTGCCACCGACCCGCCGGAACCCCGTGCCGGACTGGGCGTCGTGGCCGACCGTGGCGTACCCGCGGCCGGGCCGGGCGGGCTGGCTCACCCCGGCCCAGACCTGGCGGGCGAACGGTGGCCGGTGGTGACGCCGCCGGCCCGGCCGGGACGCGGCGGAGCGGCCGGGCGGTGAGCCGGTACGTCCCGCACGTGGCGATGCGTCCGCTCTGGCGGTGCCGGGCCTGCGGCGCGCCGTGGCCGTGTCAGCCGGCCCGGCTGGGTCTGCTCGTCGAGTACCGGGGGCAGCGAGCGGCCCTGCTGGTGTACCTGGCCGGGCTGTTGGCCGAGGCGGGCGACCAGCTCGGGCAACTCGGCGGGCACGCCCGCCCGGCTGACCTGCACGACCGCTTCCTGGGCTGGGCGCGCGCCCGGTCGACGCCCGACGGCTTGAACGTTGACGGTAGAACGGCACGGATTCGGCGTGTCGCGCTCGCTCAGCCGTCAACGTTGACCTCAGACCAAGCGACACCCGGCGGCACGATGACCGAAGGCCGGGCGACGCGCCACGAGCCGCCGGGCGACGCGCGGCGCGACGATTACGAGATGGCGGGCGACGCGCGGCCGAGCGGCGAATCCCGCGCCGCCACCCGGGTCACAATGTTTCACGTGAATCATGATCCGGGCGCCGAGATCCACCACACCGATCCGTTCGCCGTACCCGTCGGTCTGAGGTCCCCGGCGCGGCGGCTGCGGGGTCGCCTCGCGGCGCCGGTGACGCTCTGGACGGCGCCCGGGCCCGCCGGGCTGACCGTGTCGTCCACGCTGGTCGCCGAGGGCGAGCCGGACCGGCTGCTCGGCCTGGTCGATGCCGAGTCGGACCTGTGGGCGGCGGTCGAGGAGGCCGGGCGGTTCGCGGTCGCGCCGCTGGGCCCGCCGCACCGGCAGCTCGCCGACCGGTTCGCCGGCCTGTTCCCGTCGCCGGGCGGCCTGTTCGCCACCGGCTCGTGGACCGACACGGAGTACGGGCCGGTGCCGGCCGACGCGGGCGGCTGGGCGGGCTGCCGGCTGGACTCCGCCCGCGAGTACGGCTGGGCGCTGCTCGTCGAGGCCACGATCGAGGCGGTCGACCTGTCGGAGGAGACGGCTCCCCTTCTGCACTACCGAGGGCGGTACCGCGAGCTGACGTGATCGACCCCAGGTCGGCGACATGGCGGTGTCCGGGGCCCGTCGATGCCGCCATGTCGCCGCCATGGCGGCATCAACGCCAGCCGTAAGCGCCGACCGGTCACCGGAGTGACCTGGGTCACTCGGCGCAGGAGGGGGACCGTTCAGCGCAGGGGGTGACCAGGCTCGATCTGGCCCTTCCCGGGCGGGGGACACCGTTTCTACGGTGCCCGAAAACTCCCCTCGCCTGTGAAGGTGGTGATCCACAGATGTCCACGGACACACCCGCGCCGGACACGCCGGCGCCGGCCGAGTCCGCCGCCGAGCGGTACCTCGCCGTGCAGCGGTCGGACGAGTTCGCGGGGCTGCGTCGCGCCCTGCGCGGCTTCGTCTTCCCGATGACCGTCGCGTTCTTCCTCTGGTACGCGCTCTACGTGATCCTCTCCGCGTACGCGCGGGACTTCATGGGCGCGAAGCTGTTCGGCAACGTCAACGTCGCCCTGGTCTTCGGCCTGCTCCAGTTCGTCTCCACGTTCCTGATCGCCTGGCTGTACTCCCGGTTCGCCGACCGGCGGATCGACCCGGTGGCCGACCGCATCCGCGCCGAGATCGGGGAGGTGACCCATGAGCACGGTCCTCGCGGCTGAGGCGGGCGGCAGCACCGCCCGGAACCTGACCATCACGCTCTTCCTGGTCTTCGTGGCGGTCACCCTCGCGATCACGATCTGGGCCAGCCGGCAGACCAAGACCGCCACCGACTTCTACGCGGGCGGCCGGTCGTTCTCCGGCTTCCAGAACGGCATGGCGATCGGCGGCGACTACATGTCGGCCGCGTCGTTCCTGGGCATCGCCGGGCTCATCGCCCTGTACGGCTACGACGGCTTCCTCTACTCGATCGGCTTCCTGGTCGCCTGGCTGGTCGCGCTGCTGCTCGTCGCCGAACTGCTGCGCAACTCCGGCCGATACACGATGGCGGACGTGCTGGCGTTCCGGATGCGCCAGCGTCCGGTGCGTACGGCGGCGGCGGTCTCCACGATCACCGTGTCGATCTTCTACCTGCTGGCCCAGATGGTCGGCGCGGGCGCGCTGGTGGCGCTGCTGCTCGGCATCAAGCCGGGCACCACGTTCCTCGGCATGGACGCCGACACGGCGAAGGTCGCCACGATCATCATGGTCGGCGCCCTGATGATCATCTACGTCACCGTGGGCGGCATGAAGGGCACCACGTACGTCCAGATCGTCAAGGCGTTCCTGCTGATGTCCGGCGCGCTGCTGATGACCCTGCTGGTGCTGGCCAAGTACAAGTTCAACCTGTCGTCGCTGCTCGGCGACGCCGCCGCGTCCTCCGGCAAGGGCAGCGCCTTCCTGGAACCGGGCCTGCGGTACGGCGTCGAGGTCGCCGGCAACGCCACGCAGACCTTCTACAACAAGATGGACCTGCTCTCGCTGGGCATCGCCCTGGTGCTCGGCACGGCCGGCCTGCCGCACATCCTGATCCGCTTCTACACCGTCCCGACGGCCAAGGCGGCGCGCAAGAGCGTGCTCTGGGCGATCGGCATCATCGGCGCGTTCTACCTGCTCACCCTCGCGCTGGGCTTCGGCGCGGCGGCGCTGGTGGGCGGCAAGGAGATCGTCGCGCAGGACAAGGCCGGCAACACGGCCGCCCCGCAGCTCGCCGAGGCGCTCGGCAAGGACTTCCTCGGCGGGAACCTGGGCGGGGCCACCCTGCTCGCGATCATCGCGGCGGTCGCGTTCGCCACCATCCTGGCCGTGGTCGCCGGTCTGACGCTCGCCTCGTCGTCCAGCCTGGCGCACGACTTCTACGCCAACGTCGTGAAGAAGGGCCAGGCGTCGGAGCGCCAGGAGGTGACGGTGGCCCGGCTCTCCGCCCTGGTCATCGGCGCGGTGTCGATCGCGCTGTCGATCTACGCGCAGAGCCTCAACGTGGCCTTCCTGGTGGCGCTGGCCTTCGCGGTGGCCGCCTCGGGCAACCTGCCGGCGATCCTGTACAGCCTGTTCTGGAAGCGGTTCAACACCTCCGGCGCGGTCTGGGCGATCTACGGCGGCCTGCTCTCCGCGGTGCTGCTGGTGTTCTTCTCGCCGGTCGTCTCCGGGGCGCCGACCTCGATGTTCCCCGAGCACGACTGGCACTGGTTCCCACTGTCCAATCCGGGCATCCTGTCCATCCCGTTCGGCTTCCTGTGCGGGTGGATCGGCACGGTGCTCTCCACGGAGCACGACGAGGAGAAGTACGCCGAGCTGGAGGTCCGCTCGCTCACGGGCGCCGGCGCCCACTGACCCAGGCCCGCTCGGCACCGCACCTGCCGGGCACGTGGCGAGCCCCCCGCCGGTCGGCGGGGGGCTCGCCCGTTTCTTCCCCTCCTCCGACAGCCGATGCCGGGGCGGCTGAGTAGGCTGGCCGGCATGAAGGTTGCTCCCCGCTTCGGCTCCGGCCACCGCGTCCTCGTCACCGGCGGCGCCGGCTTCGTCCCGTCGCACCTGGTGGACTCCCTCATCGACCGTGGCTGCGCGGTCGTGGTGCTGGACAACTTCGTCACCGGGTCCAGGGACAACGTCGCCCACCTGTTGGAGAAGCCGACCTTCACCCTTGTCGAGGCCGACATCTCGGAGGGGCTGCCGAGCCACCACCCGGCGTTGGCCGAGCGGTTCGACGCCATCCTGCACATGGCCTCCCCGGCCAGCCCCACCGACTTCGAGAAGCTGCCGGTGGAGATCCTCCGGGTCGGTTCGGTGGCCACCCTGCACCTGCTGGACCGGGCGCTCGCCGACGGCGCCCGCTTCCTGATGGCGTCCACCTCCGAGGCGTACGGGGACCCGAAGGAGCACCCGCAGCGCGAGACGTACTGGGGCAACGTCAACCCCATCGGCATCCGCAGCGTCTACGACGAGGCCAAGCGGTTCTCCGAGGCGGCCACCATGGCGTACCACCGCAGCCGCGGGCTGGACGCGGCGATCGTGCGGATCTTCAACACGTACGGCCCGCGGATGCGGCCGGACGACGGCCGCGCCATCCCGACCTTCATCTCCCAGGCGCTGCGCGGCGCGCCGATCACCGTGCACGGCACGGGCAACCAGACCCGGTCCATCTGCTACGTGGACGACCTGGTGCGCGGCATCCTGCTGCTGCTCGACTCGACCGAGACGGGGCCGATCAACTGCGGCACCGAGCACGAGCTGACCATGCGGGAGCTGGCCGAGCTGATCGTGTCGCTCTCCGGCAGCAGTTCGGAGGTGACCTATGTCACCCGCGCGTCCGACGACCCGGAGATGCGCCGCCCGGACCTCACCCTGGCCCGCGAGCTGCTGGGTTACGAGCCGACCGTCGCGCCCGAAGAGGGCCTTCGGCGCACGATCGAGTATTTCCGCGAGCGGCTAGGGTAACCGACGCGCGCCGCCCGCGGGCTCGCTTCACGGCAGGACTCGACGGGGCTACGTACCCTCGGTTACATGTCAGCGACCACTCCCGCCGGGGCCTCCCTCCCGTACCTGCACCGCAGTTCCGGGCGTGCCTCGGTGCCCGGCCGGGGCTCGCCGGGCCGGGCCCACACCCCTCAGGCCCAGTGGCACCCCTCGCACGACGACCGGCCGTACGGCGGCGGGCCGGGCGGCCCCGCGGGACCGGGCGGCCCCGGCGGCCCGCGTGACCCTGGTGGGTCGGGCCGGCGCGGCCCGCGTCCGCGGTGGGGCCGGATCGGCCTGGTGGCCGGCGTCGCGGTGCTGGTGCTCGCGCTGCTCGGCGGGGCCGGCGCATGGTTCTACGCCCGCAACCTCAACGACGACCTGGCGCGCACCGATCCGTTCGCGGAGCTGACCGGCGGGCGGCCGGCGAAACAGGTGGACGGCGCGCTGAACATCCTGCTGGTCGGCAGCGACTCCCGGGACCCGGACGCCCCGGTGGACCAGCGGAGCCAGTGGCGGGCCGACACGATCATCGTCATGCACATCCCGGCGGACCACAAGGAGGCGTACCTGGTCTCGATCCCCCGGGACCTGTACGTTCCGATCCCCGAGAACGCCCAGGCGGAGTGCGGCTCCGGGCAGCGTCACAAGATCAACGCCGCGTTCGCGTTCGGGGGCCTGCCGCTGGCGGTCAAGACGGTGGAGTGCTTCACCGACGTCCGCATCGACCACGTGATGGCGATCGACTTCGCCGGCTTCAAGGAGGTCACGGACGCGCTCGGCGGGGTCGACCTGAAGGTGGAGCGGACCATCACCTCGATCCACAAGCCGTACCGGAAGTTCACCAAGGGCGTCAACCACATGAACGGCGCCGAGGCGCTGGACTGGATCCGGCAGCGCAAGCAGTTCCCGGACGGCGACTTCGCGCGGATGCGCCACCAGCAGGAGTTCCTGCGGGCGCTGATGGACAAGGCGGCCAGCAGTGGAACGCTGACCAACCCGGGCAAGCTGAACGCGTTCCTCCAGGCGGTCACCAAGGCGGTCACGGTGGACGAGGGCTTCTCCGTGGTCGACATGGCGCTGCAGTTCCGCAGCCTGCGCGGGGAGAACCTGACGTTCGTCACCAGCCCGAACCTCGGCGGCCAGATGGTCAACGGTGAGTCCGTGGTGGTCTCCGACCGGGAGAAGGCGCTGGCCATGTACCAGGCCATGTCGGCGGACACGATGGCCGACTGGGTGAAGGCCAACCAGCCGGCCGAGGGCGCGAGCAACGCGAACTGAGTCGCGCCACTTCGACGGGCGTCATCGCCGGCCGGCGGTTGGATCCTTGTCCTCAGGGCTCCAACCGCTGGCCGGTCGCATTCATCTGGACGTTCGGACGATTGCCATGGACGGTCGCCCGGGAGAACGAAAATTGTCCGGCTGACGAACTCGCCATGACGGGAAGCGGTACGTAAAGTTGTCCCGCCCCCCGATCACGCGAGCTGGAGCACGCATGCCGGTTCAAGCCAGCCGTCGCCCCTCGTCACTGGAGCCCGCCAGGGCGTCCGCGCGGACATCCCCGCAGCGCTCCAGCGGCGGTCGGCGATCCGGCGGCGCCGCGAAGAAGCGGACCCGCCGCAAGGACCCCCTCTGGGCCCGCCTCACCCTGATCTTCGGGGCGGTCCTGATGCTGACCAGCGGCATCGCCATCGTCGGCAGCAAGGCGATCATCAGCCAGGCGACCGGGAACATCGCGCAGGGCAACCTGCTCGGCGACGCCGGCAAGTCGAGTGCCGAGGGTGGCAAGAACCTCGACGGCCCGATCGACATGCTGCTGCTCGGCGTCGACGCGCGCGAGCGCTGGGCCGCCGACGACGTCCGGGCGGACAGCATCATCGTGCTGCACATCCCCGCCTCGCACGACCAGGCATACATGATCTCCATCCCGCGCGACACCCAGGCGGACATTCCGGGCCACGGGATCAACAAGATCAACGCAGCCTTCCAGTACGGCGCCCAGAACGGGGGCGGCTGGGAAGGCGGCGCCCAGCTCATGGCCAAGACGATCAAGAGAATGACCGGGGTCAGCTTCGACGGCGCGGCGATCATCAACTTCGGCGGTTTCAAGAAGATCATCGACACCCTGGGCAGCGTGCGGATCTGCGTCAGCCAGCAGGTGACGTCGCACCACATGTCGTACGTCGACGGCAAGCCGATGTGGAACGCCGAGGCGAAGAAGACGGGCAAGACGATGACCCCGGTGGTGCACAAGAAGGGCTGCCGGGAGATGAAGGGCTGGGCGGCGCTGGACTACTCCCGGCAGCGCTACGGCCTGGACGGCGGCGACTACGACCGCCAGCAGAACCAGCAGCAGCTGATCAAGGCGATGGCGAAGAAGGCGACCGAGAACGGGACGCTGACCAACCCGGTGAAGCTCAACGCGCTGATGAAGGCGGCCGGCAAGGCCCTCGTCCTCGACGTCGGCGGGGTGCCCATCGCCGACTTCATCTTCACCATGCGCGGGGTCACCGGCAACGACCTGACCATGCTGCGCACCAACGGCGGCAAGTTCAACTCCACCGCCGACGGCAGCAAGGAAATGCTGAGCCCGCTGACCATGCAGATGTTCCAGGCGGTGAAGAACGACAAGCTGGCCGAGTTCGTGTACGCGAACCCGAGCGTCCTGTCGACCCGGAAGTAGCGACGCCGCTCCCGGCGGCCGACCTGCGCAAAGCCGCCCGGGACCCGGAGGCTCCCCCGTAGCCTGACCTGAGCGAGTCTCACGTACGGCGGCGGGGAGGACGTCACGGCCAGGTCAGGGCGAACCGGACGGGACCGAGGCGGCCCCGCCGGCCGGCGCGTACCCCGGCGGAGCCGCGCGCTGCTCGGGGTCGGCCTGGCCCTGGTGCTGCTGGCCGGCGCCGCGGTAGCCGCGATCGAGATCCTCGGCCGGCGGTACGACCGCGCCGTGGCGCGTGAGCAACTGCTCGACCCGAGCGCCCGGCGGGACCGTACCGACCTCGGCGGCTCGCTCAACTACCTGCTCGTCGGGTCGGACCGCCGCCCAGGCGAGAGCGGGCCGGACGAGCGGTCGGACACCATCCTGCTGGTGCACGTGCCGGCCGGCACGAAACAGGCGTACCTGATCTCCGTCCCCCGGGACCTGCTGGTCAGCATCCCGGCGGCCCCGAACGGGTACGGGGGCGGCAGCGACAAGATCAATTCCGCGTACGAGCACGGTGGGGGCGGCGAGGCCGGCGTCCGGCTGCTCTCAGCCACCCTCGCCCGGCTCACCGGAATGCGCTTCGACGGGGCGGCGCTGGTCGACTTCGCCGGGCTGCGGCAGGTCGTCGACCTGCTCGGCGGGATCCGCATGTGCGTCGACACCCCGGTGCGCTCGATCCACACCGGGCACGACTTCGCCGCCGGCTGTCAGCAGATGGACGGCGCACGGGCGCTGGACTACGTCCGCCAGCGGTACGACCTGCCCGGCGGCGACTACGACCGGCAACGCCACCAGCAGCAACTGCTCCGGGCGATGCTGGACCGGGCCGGCGAGACGAACCTGCGCGGCGACCCGGTACGGCTGGACCGGCTGATCCGGGCGGTCGGCGCGTCGCTGACCGTCGACACCAACGGCGTACCCCTGGAGGACCTTGCGCTCACGCTCCGCGGCCTCCCCCCGGACGGGCTGACCGGGGTGCAGCTTCCCTCCCACCCCGAGACCATCGACGAGGTCTCGTACGTGGTGCTGGACGACGAGGGCGACCAGCTCTTCGCGGCGGTGCGGGGCACCCGGATGCCCAGGTGGGCCCAGGCGAACCCCCGCTGGGTCACCCGGCTCTGACCGCCAGGAGGGCTCCCGCGCACCCACGGCGGCCCCCCGAGGACCTAGGCTTGGTAGCCGTGTTCGGACCCCAGATCCCCAGCATCCC
The DNA here is from genome assembly GCF_039871625.1 of Micromonospora sp. B11E3. Taxonomy (NCBI): domain Bacteria; kingdom Bacillati; phylum Actinomycetota; class Actinomycetes; order Micromonosporales; family Micromonosporaceae; genus Micromonospora; species Micromonospora sp. B11E3. Next base: position 67,964 of record NZ_JBDPMC010000010.1, read on the forward strand.
CGTGACCGAGATCAGCGACGACACCTACCTGCTCGACGTCCGTGAGGACGCCGAGTGGGCCGCCGGGCACGCCCCCGGCGCCCACCACCTGCCGATGATGGAGCTGCCCGGCCGGCTCGCCGAGGTGCCGAAGGACCGGGAGGTGGCCGTCATCTGCCGCTCGGGCGGCCGGTCTGCCCACGTCGTGGCGCACCTGGTGCAGAACGGCTGGGACCGGGTACGCAATGTCGACGGCGGAATGTACGAGTGGGCCTCCGCCGGGCGGCCCGTGGTCGGCGAGGACGGGCAGCCGGGCCAGGTCGTCTGAGGCAACTCGACAGATGGGTGCCCCCCTCGTCTTCGCGCACCGCGGCTCCTCTGCCGACCTGCCGGAGCACACCCTCGCCGCGTACCTGCGGGCCCTCGACGAGGGCGCCGACGGGCTGGAGTGCGACGTCCGGTTGACCCGCGACGGCCACCTGGTCTGCGTACACGACCGGCGGCTGGATCGGACCAGCAACGGCACCGGGCTGGTCAGCGCGCGCACGCTGGCCGAACTGGAGGCGCTGGACTTCGGCTCCTGGCACCCCGGTTGCGTCCCGGTCGACGGCGACGAGCCGCCGGACGAGTCGCACACCCGGCTGCTCACCCTGGAGCGGCTGCTCGACGCCGTGCTGGCCGCCGGCCGGCCGGTCCGGCTGCTGATCGAGACGAAGCACCCGACCCGGTACGGCGGGGACGTCGAGCGCCGGCTGGTGACTCTGCTGCGCCGGTACGGCCTGGCCGAGCCGGATCCGGACGATCCGGTCCGGGTGACCGTGATGTCGTTCTCGCCGTTGGCGGTGCGCCGGATCCGCGACCTGGCCCCGCAGTTGCCGACGGTGCTGCTGCTGGAGGTGCTGCCGCGCTGGCTACGGCTGGGTCGGCTGCCGTTCGGCACCCGGATAGCCGGGCCCGGGGTCGCCCTGCTCCGGGCCCGCCCGCAACTGCTGCCCGCGCTGCGGGCCGCCGGGAACCAGGTGTACGTCTGGACGGTCAACGCGCCGGCCGACCTGGAGCTGGTGCTCGACGCCGGGGTGGACGGGATCATCACGGACCGGCCGGCCCAGGCGCTGGCCCGGCTGGGCCGGTGAGCGGGGCGACGGGGTGGAGGTGCGAGAACAGGCGTCCGGCCGGCACCGCTCGCCCGACCCGGCACACCTCGCGGCCCACCTGTCCGGACGGCACCGCTCGTGGGACGTCGCGCAGCTCCCGGCCAGCCTGCCCGGACAGCACCGCTCCCCGGACGTCGCACAACTCCCGACCGGCCTGCCCGGACAGCACCGCTCCCCGGACGTCGCACAACTCCCGGCCAGCCTGCCCGGACAGCACCGCTCCCCGGACGTCGCACAACTCCCGGCCAGCCTGCCCGGACGGCACCGGGAGCGTGATCGGCCGGGGGTGTCGGCGGGCCGACCGGCGCGGCACACTCGGGACATGCCGGAGCGCATCGCCCCCGCCGCTCTCCTCGCCGGCCACGACGTCGTGATCGACATGATCAACTCTGACGGTGCGGGGCTGCCGGACCTGCCCAGGCTGCTCGAGGTCATCGGGCCGGCGATCGGGGCCGCGGGCACGGCGTTCGTGGAGTTCACCCCGACCGGCGGCCGGGTCGTCGCCGCGACCGGAAGCGCCGAGTGGGCCGTCGGCCGACCGGTGTCGCCCACCGCCCCGGCGACCGTCTGCCTGCTCGCCGGCCCCCGCGTGCGCGAGGTCGACGTCAGCCGGCTCCCGGACCCGTTCGGCGACGAGCTGGCGGGGCACGGGCTGCGTCGGATGGTGGTCGCCCGCGCCGAAGTCGGCGGGGTCACCGTCGGCAGCCTGCACGCGTTCTACCCGGACGAGGACGACCCGACCGGCACCGGGCGGCACGAGGTGGTCGCGTACCTCGCCGCCTGCATCGCCAACAGGTACGGCGACCGGACGGGCCTGCCGGCGCACGGCGACGGCCCGGTGGTGGCGCTGGCCGACGGGTTGGCCGTGGTCGACCGGGACGGCCACGTCCGGCTCTGGAACCCGGCCGCCGCCCGGGCCACCGGCCGGTCGGCCGCCCAGGCGCTGAACCGCCCGCTGCCGTTCCCGCTCCCGGAGCCCGGTCAGGTTCTCGACCACCGGCTGCCCGACGGGCGGTGGGTGCGCGTCACGTCGGGGGACGTGCCCGGCCCGGGCGGGCTACGGGTGGTCACCCTCCGGGACACCACCGAACAACAGCTGCGCGACGAGGACCGCGACCTGTTCGTCGCGGTCACCAGCCACGCGCTGCGCACCCCGGTCACCGTCATCAAGGGGTACGCGGACACCCTCACCGACCACTGGGACTCGCTGACCGACGCCGACCGGCGGGAGGCCGCCCGGATCATCGGGCAGCGGACCAACGAGCTGGCCCGGCTGGTCGACCGGCTGCTCACCTCGGCCACCGACCGGAGCCCGGGCGAGCCGCCCGCGCCGTTCGACCTCGGGGACGCGCTGCGGTCGGCCGTCGCCGACCTGCCCGCCGACCTGCGCCACCGGATCGTCCTCGACCTGCCCGCCGACCTGCCGAAGGCGCTCGGTAACCGGCTGAGCCTCGTCACCGTGCTGACCGAGCTGGGCACCAACGCCGACAAGCACTCCCCGCCGGACTCCCCGATCGAGATCGCCGCCACCGCCACCCGGCGGTACGTCTCGTTCCGGGTCAGCGACCGGGGGGTCGGCATCCCACCCGAGCACGTGGAGCGGGCGTTCGAGCGGTTCTGGCAGGGCGAGACCGACGGCCGGCGGGGCCAGCCGGGCGCCGGTCTCGGCCTGTACCTGGTCCGGCGGATCGTCGAACAACAGAATGGATGGGTATCCCTCCGACCGAGGTCAGGTGGGGGTACGGTCGCAGAGGTGCGGCTGCCGCGCCGGTGAGCACCGGCGAGCGGGGCGGCTCGGCGGGGCGAGTGAGGAGCGGCGGTGGCGACAGGGCCGGTCGAGCGTTCGTGGTGCGTGGTCGTGCCGCACCACGCCACCGGTGCGCGGCTGGCCCGGCACCGGCTCGCCGACGAGCTGGGCGGCCTGGTCTCCCCCGTCCTGCTGGCCGACCTGGTGGCCGTTCTGGCCGAGCTGGTCGGCAACGCGATCCGGCACGCCGACCCGCTTCCCGGCGGGGTGGTCCGGGTGGCCTGGCGGCTGCGCCCGGTGCCCGGCGGGCAGGTCGTCCAGCTCCGGGTGACCGACGGCGGGGCGACCGTCGGCCCTCGGCTGCGGGCGGCCAGCCCGGACGCCGTCGACGGCCGTGGCCTGCACATCGTCGCCGGGCTCGCCAGCCGGTGGGGCGTCGACCGGGACGGCCTGGGCCAGTGTGTCTGGGCCGAGTTCGACCCCGCGTGCGCCGACCGACCCGACCTGCTCGTCGCGGGCTGACCGGCGATCGTACGGTGCGAGGGCGGGTCGTCCCCACGCCGTTCAGCTTCGGCCTCTAGGCTGTCTCGCCGTGAGCAAGCGTCGAAAGAGCCAGCGGGCCGCCGAAGCCACCCCCAAGCGGGAGAAGGTGCGGGACGTCTTCGTGCCCCGACCGTTCGAGGGCCTGACCGACGAGCCCGAGTGGATCGCCCTGCGCGAGCTGGTCCCGGCGGCGTCCGCGCCGCTGCGGCTCGCCCCCGCGCTGGTCGAGGAGTACGGCGACCGGCAGGTGACCCTGGCGACCGTGCTGCCGATGGCCGCCGCGGCGACGAGCAAGCCGGACGGGCGGGTGTTCATCGGGCTCCAGCGCCACCAGCAGTCCGGGGACGTCTCCCGGGACCTGGCCGACGCCCTGCTCTGCGCACTGGGTACCGAACCGGGCAAGTCGGTGTCCGTGCCGCCGCTGCCGGGGCCCGGGCCCCGGCTCCAGGACGTCCTGGTCGACGGCCCGCTGGAGATCACGATGCACGACGGGTTCGAGTTCTGGCTCGACCCGGGCGCCGCCGACGACCCGACCGTCCAGGCGTCGCTGGAGCGGGCCAACGCGGCGATCTACCCGACCGTACGGCTCGCCGCCGCCCGCGCCGCGTACTGGTGCCAGGTGCCCAAGAAGGCGCACGTGCGCTGGGTCCTCCCGGACGACGAGGACGCCGCGCTGGACGCGCTGGCCCGGCTGAGCGCGGCCGGCACGCTGACCCTCGGCGGCAACACCCGCTTCGCCGGCATGTTCCGCGCGCACGGCCGCCTGGTGCCGGTGTGGGACCTGCCCGAGGACGTGCCGGCCGCCGAGTGGGAGGAGCCGGTGACGGAGTTCGCCAAGCGGTACGCCGAGGCGCTGGAGGACAAGGACCCGCTGGACGCGGCGGGCCGGCGGGCGCGGCACGGGCTGCTCGGCCGCCAGCTCACCCTCCGCTGAGCTGCTCCTCCCCCTTCAGCGGCTCGCGGACCAGCGGGCAGGACATGCACCGGGGGCCGCCCCGGCCGGAGCCCAGCTCGGAGCCGGCGATCGGGATCACCTCGATGCCCGCCCGCTCCAGCTGCGCGTTGGTCTCGGTGTTGCGCTCGTACCCGACACAGAGCCGGGGGGCGAGCGCGAGGGTGTTGTTGCCGTCGTCCCACTGCTCCCGCTCGGCCGTGACCGGGTCGAGGCCGGTGTCGATGACGCGGAGCTGGTCGAGGTCCATCGCGTCGGCGGCGGCGCGCAGGAACGGCGCGGGCCCGTCCACCTGCGGCTCCCCGTCGGGGCCGGCGACCACCGTGTACGCGGACAGCGTGGTCGCGACGTTGGGGTACATCAGCACGGCGTCGACGTCGACCATGGTGCAGACCGTGTCCAGGTGCATGGTGGCCCGCTCCTGGGCGATCGGGACCACGAGAATGGTGTGCGCCAGCCCGGCGGCGAACACCTGTCGGGCGAGGCGCTCCGCCCCGGCGGGGGTGGTCCGCTCGCCCACCCCGACGGCGAGCACGCCCGGGGCGAGCAGCAGCACGTCCCCGCCCTCCAGGTGCTCCAGCTCCGGCCCGTAGACGAACCGGGTGCCGGCGAACCGTGGGTGGTAGCGGTAGATGGCGTGGGTGATGGTGCTCTCCCGGCGGCGGGCGAGCATGGCGAGGCTGGTCACCCCGACCCGGTCGGCGATCCACAGTGAGGAGTCGCGGGTGAACAGCAGGTTGGGCAGCGGGTCGATGACGAAGTCGTGCCGGTCCATCAGGGCGTAGACCAGCCCACCGGGCCGCTCCTGGCTGATCCGCAGCTCCTCGTGCGCGAGGCCCGCGATGAGTACGTCGGCGAGGGCGGCCGGGTCCAGGTAGGTGAGATGGTCGGCGATCCGGCGGCGCAGGGCGTCGCCGAGCCGGGGCGAGCGCAGCACCTGCTCGGTCAGCTCGGCGCGGGCATCGGTGACGGCAAGGGTCTCGGCGAGCAGGGTGGCGAGGTACAGCACCTCCACCCCGCGCTCGCGCAGCGCCGCGGCGAACGCGTCGTGCTCCTCCTGCGCGCGGCCCACCCATGGGATAGCGTCGAAGAGGAGTGAGTCGTTGTTGCGGGGGGTGAGTCGGGCCAGCTCCGGGCCCGGTCGGTGCAGCAGCACCGTGCCGAGCCGGCCGACCTCGCTGTCCACGTAGTGGGTCACCCGCCCCAGCGTAGGGCAGGGATTGGCGGCATCCGGTAAAACGACTGTGGATGAATATGGCATTCATCCACACTCACTCCGGCCGTTGGACTTGCCGGGCACCCGGTCTGGCAACGTAGGGTAGTGAGAAGATAACTTCGAGGGACCTTTTGCCGGAGGTCGCGATGACTGTCTTTCCCGCACGCCGTGTCGGACCCACCGCCCGGGCACTGCCGCCCATCGCGGTGCCACACCCCCGGGCCGAGGCGCCGGGGGCGCTGGAGCCGGTTCGCCCGAACCCACTGGAGTGGGCTCGTCGCCGGCGCGCCGAGCGGGGCGCCCGCCGCTTGGAGGCGGCCGGGGCTCGGGCGCTGAGTCGGCTCGACCACCTCGGTCCGGCCTGGCACGTCATCGAGTGGCCCCGCACCGACGCGGCGGATCTCGTCTTCGACCAGGCCCAGGACGATCGCGCGGGTTTCCTCGCCATCGGCCCCAGCGGCCTGTACGCGGTGACGATCGCCGACCACGGCAGGGCCCGGGTGCTGGTGGCCGGCGACGTCGTCCAGATCAACGGCAAGCGACCGCCCTACGTGGCCGAGGCCCGCAGGGACGCCAAGCGGGCGGGCAGGGCCCTTTCCCAGGCGGTGGGGCTGCCGATCCCGGTGACGCCGGTGCTGGCCTTCGTCGGCTCCGGCGACATCAGCGTCTACGGCCTGCCGAAGGACTGCCTGATGGCCACCCACCGGGAGCTGGACCGGCTGCTCGTCGCCGGGGGAAACCGGATCAGCCCGACGACCGCCGAGAAGCTGGCCCGGGTCGCACAGCACCCCGGCACGTGGATGAACGGCACGTACCGTCCAGCGGCCGACTACCGGTGGTACGACGCGGGCCGAACGGCGGCTGACAAGCCGGCCAACCGCCGGTAACGTCTCCGGCGACGCCACGCGTTCCGGTCCGTACGCAGAGCAGCAATCCGGCCGCGCCGTCGCCGGCCGCCCGGTCCAGGGCAACCGACCACCGGCGGCTCGGTGGCGCCAGCGCGGCCAACGCTCGCCGGTTCGACCGGCTAGCGTGGACAGACAGTCGGTGCACATAGGAGGCGCGGTGGCTCACGTCGAACTCTCGCTCTCGGAAGTGTTCGTGCCCGACGCCCGGACACCGCCGGCGCAGGAGTCCGACAACTTCGGGCAGTGGGTCGTCACGGTCTCCTGCGCGGCCGAGCCGTGTCTGCTCATCGACGCCGAGACCCGGGTCGTCGCGGTCTCGGCGTCCGGCTGCGAGCTGCTCTGCCTCGGCTGCCCGGAGGACGTGATCGGGCTGCCGCTGCTCGACGGCTGCCTGCGCCTGCTCGACTTCACCGCCCACCGCGGAGAGTTGACCGAGCAGGAGACCGACAAGATCCCACCGCTGCTCGCCCTGCATTCCGGCCGCCTCGCGCGCGGGCTGCTACGGGTCCAGGCCGCGGCGGCGGGTTGCCCCGACCCGACCGTGGACGCCATCTCCACGCCGGTGCTGACCGACGGCCAGGTCGCCGGGTCGCTCACCTTCTTCGCGGCGGTCTGATCCGCCCAGCTTCACCGTGACCAGCATAAATGTGGCGTTCGCCGCACCGGCGGAGCTGGGGCGTCGAGCCGCTCAGGCCGTAAGGTGCCATCATGCTCGATGTCGCTCTGCTGCCGGGAGAGTACGCGGTGTGCCGGCTGGCCACCGACGCCGCCCTCCGGCCGGCCCTGTGGGCCGAGCTGGGCGACAGCGAGGTGGTGAGCGTCAGCTGGTCCACCGACGGGGTCTCGGTGATCTGCCCGGCCGCCCGCGCTCCGGCAGAGGCCGAGACCGACTGGCGTTGCCTGCGGGTTGTCGGGCCGCTCGACCTGGCGGTGACCGGCACCCTCGCCTCGTTGGTCGCCCCGCTCGCGCAGGCCCGGGTCAACGCGGTGGCATTCTCCACCTACGACACCGACCACGTGCTCGTGCCGGCCGTCCGGCTGGGCGAGGCCACGGCCGCGCTGCGCCGCGCCGGGCACCGGATCCTCGACTGACGGCACGGCCTCCTCGACTGACCCGCATAGCCGCGCCGCGGCTGACGGGTATGGCCCGCGCCTCGACTGACTGGCACCGCCCGCGCCTCGACTGACTGGCACCGCCCGCGCCTCGACTGACTGGCACCGCCCGCGCCTCGACTGACTGGCACCGCCCGCGCCTCGACTGACTGGCACCGCCCGCGCCCTGGCTGACGGGCACCGCCCGCGCCTCGGCGCCACCGACCCGGCACGGCGTCGGGCCGGACACCGCGACCCGGCCGGTCGCGTATTGCCGGCCGCCGCTCTTCACCAGCGCGCCGGCAGCTTCTACGATGGGCTCGGCCATCCGGCCGCAACGATGTTCTCCGATGCAAGGATCGGCTCGTGCCGCCCACCACCCCGCACCGCACCGCGACCCGCCGGCCGCCCACGACGATCACGCTGCTGGCCGTCGCCTTCCTCGCCGCCGTGACGCTGGGCGGCTGCGGGGTGCCGCCCGAACTCCTCCAGCCGGCCCAGTCGCCCAGCCCCACGGCGGCGGGCGCCTCGCCCACCCCGGGCCCGTCCACCGCGCCGACGGTCACCCCGCCCCCGTTCGCCCCGCCGACCACCGCCGCCCCCGACCTGGTCGCCACCGACTGCCGCAACGGCCCGTCGGGCGACCGGGTGGTGTCGTTGCTGCGCGGCAGCGGCGGAGTGCTGCCCCGATCGGCCGGGGTACGGGTGCGTCGGGGCCCGCTCTGCGCCGGGGACTGGCAGTACACCGTGCTCCGGGTGACCGGGCACGAGGAGCTCCAGGTGGTCACCCGGGGCCGGCCGGGCGCGCTGAAGCTGGTCACCGCGGGCACCGACGTCTGCACGATCGAGGTACGGGTGTCCGGGCCGGTCGGCATCCGGGCGCTCGCGTGCGACGGCGGCACGGCCGGCGTACCGGGTGCGTAGGCTGGCGGTATGCCGGGAACACCACCCACCCGCTTCGCCTACCTCGGCCCCGAGGGCACCTTCGCCGAGCAGGCGCTGCGCACCGTGCCCGCCGCGGAGCACGGCACCCGCACGCCTGCGCGCAGCGTCGGCGAGGCGCTGGAGAGCGTACGGGCCGGGGACGCGGACGCCGCCCTCGTGCCCCTGGAGAACTCGATCGGCGGCGCCGTCGGGGTCACCCTCGACGAACTGGCCGAGGGGGAGCCCCTGGTGATCACCCGGGAGGTGATCCTGCCGGTCCAGTTCGTGCTCGGCGCCCGGCCGGGGACGACGCTGGCGTCGGTCCGCTCGGTGGCCGCCCACCCGCAGGCGTCCACCCAGTGCCGGGGCTGGCTGCGGGCGTACCTGCCGGACGCCGTGGTGATCGACGTGTTGTCCAACGGGGCCGCCGCCGCGGGCGCGGCCGCGGGCGAGTACGACGCCGCGATCTGCGCCCCGATCGGGGCGGCCCGGCACCGGCTGGCCGTGCTGGCCGACAAGATCGCCGACCACCCGGACGCCGTGACCCGGTTCGCCCTGCTGTCCCGGCCCGGCCCGCCCCCGCCCCCCACCGGGGACGACGTCACGTCGCTGGCCGTGTACATCGCCCACGACCGGGTGGGTGCCCTGCTGTCGGTGCTGATGGAGCTGGCCGTGCGCGGGATCAACCTGACCCGGATCGAGTCCCGCCCGACGGGCGAGGCGCTCGGCCGGTACGTCTTCTTCCTCGACTGCACGGGGCACGTCGCCGACGTCCGGCTCGGGGAGGCGTTGCAGGGTCTGCGCCGGGTCTGCGCGGACGTACGCTTCCTCGGGTCGTACCCCCGGCACCGCTGGGCCGAGGGGGCGACCGAGCGACCGGTCCCCCCGCCCGCCGGTCTCTCGGACGTCGACTACGCCGACGCGGCGGCGTGGCTGTCCCGGCTTCGCGCGGGGGAGCTGAGCTGACCGCGCGGGAGGGCTGAGCCGAAGCGGGGTCCGGCTGCCCGCCGGACGAGCCGAGCGCGCGCGACGCCCCCGTCGCCGGAGCGCCCCGCCGCCGGTCAGCTCAGCAGGCCGCCCAACAGGCCGCCCTGCTGCTGCTGGGCCCCGCTGCCCATGACCGGCGGCTCCTCCGACGGCTGCACCACCACGAAGCCCTGCCCCGCGAAGCTCATCGTGAACGCCTCGCCGGTGGTGCGGCCGAGCAGCGTGCCCAGGCCGAGCTGCTCGGCCCGGTGGTAGCCGGTCTGGAGGTTGGCCGACCAGCAGACGGCGGCCTGCGGGTCCACGTACGTCGGCGCGTCGACGTTGAGCACGACCGGCGTGCCCTTGGTCGTGATCGCGATCCGGCCGTAGCCGGTGAAGACGCAGTTGAACAGGCCGGAGGAGGAGGCCATGCCGGCGCCACCGACCATGCGGATGTCGTACTGGAGGGTGGAGTCGAACGCCAGCACGCTGGAGCCGTTGATGGAGAGGGCGTCGCCCGGCTCCAGGTCGATGATGTGCACGTCCTTGGCCAGCTCGGCGAGGAAGACGTCGCCGCGGCCCGTGAGCTTCATCAGCGGAACGCCCTCACCGGTGAGCTTCTGCTTGATGAACTTGCCCAGGCCGCCGGAGCCGAGCGCCTGGAACTGCACCTGCCCCTGGTAGGCGACCATCGACCCGACCCGGGCCATCGCCTCGCCGTTGAGTTCGATCTTCAACATCTTGGAGTTCTGCAGCCGCATGCCGGGCTGGGCGGACTCCTTCTCCAGGTTCTCTGCCGAGAACAGCGCGCTGCGCATCGAGGTGCCTCCTGACGGGGAAAGTGCCTGTCCGGAGGGTAGGCGACGATCGCAACCCGGGCACATCGCCCGGAACGGTGGCGGGGGGCAGACTCAGGCCCAGCCCAGCTCGTGCAACCGGTCGTCGTCGATGCCGAAGTGGTGGGCGATCTCGTGCACCACCGTCACGGCCACCTCGTCGACGACGTCCTCCTCGCTGTCGCAGATCCGCAGGATGGGACGGCGGTAGATGAGGATGCGGTCGGGCAGGACGCCGGAGTAGTCCCAGCCGCGTTCGGTGAGGGCGTGCCCCTCGTACAGGCCGAGCAGGTCCTCGTCGCCCGGGGGCGGGTCGTCCTCGACCAGGATCACCACGTTGCTCATCAACCCGAGCAGCTCTTCGGGAACCTCGTCGAGGGCCTCTCCCACGAGCTCCTCGAAGCGCTCCCGGCTCATCTCCACCGCCACGCCCCCAATTCTCGCCGACCCGGCCCGCCCCCGCCCGACCCGCAAGATCCACGTCGGACGGAACAAGCCCCGGCGGGCGATTCCTCCGGGGCCGGCCGTGCGGCGGGGGCCGGGGCCGGCCGTGCGGCGGGGGCCGGGGCCGGCCGTGCGGCGGGGGCCGGGGCCGGCCGTGCGGCGGGGGCCGGGGCCGGCCGTGCGGCGGGGGCGGGGTGGAGCCTCAGGAGGCGAGGCGGGCGGTGAGGCTGATCTGCGCGCCGGGGGACAGCAGCCGCGAGATCGGGCAGTTCTCCTTGGCGGTCTCGGCCAGCTTGGCGAACTGGGCGTCGTCCAGGCCCGGGGCCTGGCCGACCGTCTCCAGGTCGATCCGGGTCACGGTCATGCCCGCGTCGGTCTTGTCGAAGTGCACCTTGGCCGTGGTCTCGACGGAGGTGCCGGTGGCGCCGGCGTCGGCGAGCTGCTTGGACAGGGCCATCGAGAAGCAGGCCGCGTGGGCGGCCCCGATCAGCTCCTCGGGATTGGTCCCCTCGCCCTCCTCGAAGCGCGACTTGAACGAGTAGTTCCCCTGGAGCCCGCCCTTGCCGGTGCGGACCGTGCCGGAGCCCTCGGCGAGATCGCCCTGCCAGCGTGCGGAAGCGGTACGGATAGGCATGTCCCGACGCTAGCGGAAAGCCCGGCGCCCCGGCGGCCGACTGCCCCCGATCCCACCCAGGGAACCACAGACCGCGCGAATCCCGCCGATGCCGCCACCTGTGTCATGATTCGCCTCAGGCCCGTGAGCGGCGGAGAGGTGGCCGATGTCCCAGGATCTCCCCATTCCCCGGCAGGACGACCGATCCGAAGGGGCGGCCGTCGTGGAGTGGGGTGGTACGGAGCGGCCCCCACCGGGCCGGGCGGGCGGGGCCCTGTCCGGGCTGACGCGGGACCGCCGCTTCCCCCTGGTGCCCGCCGGCCTCGGCGCCGCGGCCGCGTTCGCCTCGCTGGCCGGGGAGTGGCTGGTGATGACCGTGCCGAACAGCGGCCCCGACGGGAGCACCAGCCTGCGGGTGCCGGCCGGGGTGTCCGACGTCGGCGGGTTCGGGACGGGCTACCTGTTCGGGCTGTTCGGGCTGGTCGCGGCGGTCGCCCTCGCCCTGCACGGCACGGCCGGCGCGCGGCGGAACGCGCGGGTGGCCGGCCTCGCGCTGGCCGCGGCCGTGCTCGGCCTCCTGGCGGCCATGACGTTCGCGCTGGACGAGGTTGGCCGACGGATGCTGTTCTACACGTCCGAGGACGGCTTCAAGGTCGAGTACGGCCGGGGGCTGGAGATGGCCTTCGCGGCGTGCGCGCTGCTGGCGGTGGCGCTGCACCTCGCCGGCCGGCTCGACGCGCCCGGCGACGCCGCCGCGCGCGGGGATGCTCCGGGCGAGGAGGGCCCGGAGGAGGACGACCCGGTGGAGGACGGCGCCTCCGCCGACGGGAGCGGTTCCGGCCGGGCGTGGAGCTGGCGGGGCGGGGCGCGGCGTCCGTCGTCCCGGGTCGACGACCTGCCGCCCGCCCCGGCCGACCTCACCGTCCAGCCGACCGTGCCCTTCGCCCGGCCCGAGCCGCCACGCTGACCCGACCCGGGGACACCCGGAGGTCGCCCTCCGTTGGTGCCCGATTCGTCAGGAAGCCATGGTTGCGGCCTGTTCGGCGAGGTACGGTTGCTGCCCGCCGTCCTACCGGTCGAGGCACCGACGACCGAGAACGGCCGGCGCGACGGCGGCGGGCGAAGGAGGAACCATGACCCGCCCGGGCCTGCCCAAGCTGATCGCCACGGACCTCGACGGCACGCTGGTCCGCAGCGACGACACCGTCTCCGCGTACACCCACGGGGTGCTCGACCGGGTGCGGGCCGCCGGCATCCCGGTGGTCGGGGCGACCGGCCGTGGTCCCCGGCTCGCCGAGCTCACCCGCAACGACATCCGCGCGGCCGACTACCTCGTGATGGCCGGCGGCGGCCGGGTGGTCGACCAGAGCGACCCGGCCGGCCCGGTGGTGCTGCGCGACGAGCGGCTCGCCCGGGACGTGCTGGCCCGGTTGCTGGCCGACCTGGAGGCCGAGGTCGGCCCGCTCACCGTGATGGTCGAGGCGTCCGACGAGCACGACGCCCCGCTGTGGGGCGACTACCACCCGAGCTGGCCGTACCCGGACCGGTTCGAGGCCCGCACCCGCGACGAGTGCCTGGCCGTCGACGTGATCAAGGCGTTCGCGCGGACGGCCGACCACCACGTGGACGTCCTGCTGGAGACCGCCCGCCGGATCGTCCCGCCGGAGGTCGCCACGCTCACCCAGGCCGGGCTCGGGTTCGTCGAGATCTGCCCGCCCGGGGTGGACAAGGCGTCCGGGCTGACCGTGGTGGCGCAGCAGCTCGGGGTCGACCCGGCCGAGGTGCTGGTCTTCGGGGACATGCCCAACGACCTGCCGATGTTCGAGTGGGCCGGGTGGGCCCGGGTGGCCGTGGCGAACGCGCACCCGCTGGTCCGGGCCGCCGCCGACGAGGTGACCCTGCGCAACGACGACGACGGCGTCGCGGTGTACCTGGACCGACTACTCTCCCGGTGATGGGAGAGACACCACGGCTGGTGGCCAGCGACATCGACGGCACGTTGCTCGACGACGAGCGGACCGTCAGGCCGCGCACCCGGGACGTGCTGACCCGGCTGGCCGCGCGGGGCACGCCGGTCGTGCTGGTCACCGGCCGTCCCATCCGCTGGCTCAAGCTGGTGTACGAGCAGCTGGCCGAGCCGCTCCCGGCGATCTGCGCGAACGGGGCGGTGGTGTACGACCCGGCCACCGACGAGGTGCTGCGGGCCGACCCGCTGGCGCCGGAGCTGCTCGCCGAGGTGGCCCGCCGGCTGCGCGCCGAGGTGCCCGGGGTCAGCTTCGCGGTGGAGATCGTGGACAGCCGCGAGATGCGACACGAGGCGCACTACCCGCTGCGCTGGGACGCCGACACCGACCTGATCAGAGCGATCGAGTCGCCGGAGGAGCTGCACTCGATGCCGGCGGTGAAGCTGCTGGCCCGGGCCGGCGAGCAGGACCCGGACGTGTTCGTCCAGGTGGTGGCCGGGGCGCTGCGCGGGCTGGCCGAGGCGACCCACTCGTCGTACTCGGGGCTGGTGGAGATCTCGGCGGCGGGCGTGACGAAGGCCGCCGGCCTGGCCTGGTACTGCGCCCGGCTGGGGGTGGACGCGCGGGACGTGCTGGCGTTCGGGGACATGCCGAACGACGTGCCGATGCTGACCTGGGCCGGGCGCGGGGTGGCGGTGGCCAACGCGCACCCCGCCGTCCTGGCGATCGCCGACGAGGTCACGGCGGCGAACTCGGAGGACGGCGTGGCGGCGTACCTGGAGAAGGTCTTCGGGGTGGGCTGAGCGCGCCGGGCCGGGCGGGGCCGCTCCGCCCGCTCGCCGGCCCGGCGCCGCCCGTCAGAGGTACTGGCCGGTGCCGTGGCCCTCGCCGCCCTGCGGCTGGCCCATGCCCGGCATGCCCGGGATCATCCCGCCGGGCCCGCTGGGCAGGGCGGCCCGGCCGGAGCGCATCTGCTCCAGCTGCACCCGCGCCGCCATCTGCTGGGCGACCAGAGCCGCCTGGATGCCGTGGAACAGCCCCTCCAGCCAGCCGACGAGCTGGGCGTGCGCGATGCGCAACTCGCTCTCGCTGGGCGCCTTGTCCTCCGTGAAGGGCAGCGAGATGCGCTCCAGCTCCTCGCGGAGCTCGGGGGCCAGGCCCTCCTTCAGCTCGACGATCGACCGCTCGTGGATCTCCCGCATCCGGTGGCGGCTGGCGTCGTCCAGCGGAGCGGCCTTGACCTCCTCCAGCAGCTGCTTGATCATGCTGCCGATCCGCATCACCTTGGCCGGCTGCTCGACCAGGCGGGTCGGGTCCTCGCCCGCGCCCTCGTCGGTCTGCACGGTGCCGACCGGCCGGCCGTCCGGGCCGACCACCACCACCGTGCCGGAGTGACCGGTGCCGTCGTGGCCCGGCTCGTCGTTGTGTCCAGGGGAACGCGCTTCGGTCATGCGTTCCATCTTCGCGCAGCGGGTGCCGTGGACGCTCGCCGGGACCATTAGGAAGGCCTCATGTCGACGCATCCGGTAGAGGAGGGAACCCTTCTTCCACCCGACAGCGCGCCGGGGGCGGGGCACGCTACCGTCGCCGACGTGTCCGCCGATCCCCGCGCCGTACTCAGCCGCCCCGCCCCGCCCCCGGACGCCACCGTCGCGTACGGCGGGCACCCGGACCAGATCGCCGACCTGCGCCTCCCGGCGGGCGACGGCCCCGCGCGGCCCCTGGTCGTCGTGGTGCACGGCGGCTTCTGGCGGGCCGAGTACGACCGCACCCACACGGGTCCGCTCGCGGCGGCCCTGGCCGCGCTCGGCCACCCGGTCGCGCAGTTGGAGTACCGGCGGACCGGGCAGCCGGGCGGCGGCTGGCCGGGCACGCTGACCGACGTGCTTACCGGGGTGGCGGCGCTGCCGGAGCTGGCCGCGCCGGTGCTGGGCGACCGGATGCCGCCGGGCCCGCCGCTGCTGGTCGGCCACTCGGCCGGCGGCCACCTCGCGCTGTACGCCGCCGCGTCCGCCCCGGACACGGTCGGCGGGGTGCTGGCCCTGGCCCCGGTCGCCGACCTGGCCGAGGCGTACCGGCTGGACCTGGACTCCGGCGCGGTGGCCGCGCTGCTCGGCGGCGGCCCGGAGGATCACCCCGAGCGGTACGCCGCGGCCGACCCCCGCAGCCTGGTGAACAGATCGACGCCTACCGTGATCGTGCACGGTCTGCTGGACCGCCAGGTGCCGGTGGCGTTGAGCCGCGCGTACGCCGAGGCGGCGCGGGCGGCGGGCAGCCCGACGCGCCTGGTCGAGCTGCCGGAATGCGAGCACTTCGGGCTTATCGATCCGGAGTCGGCGGCCTGGCCGACGGTGGTCGATGCGGTGCGGTCTTTCGGGTGATCACTGAGCATTGACGCAGCGTGCCCGACCGGGTAGGAACGCCGAGGGGCCTATCTGCCCTGCTCAGATCCCCGGAAGGAACGCGGTGTCCCAGATGAACCGTAGGCGGGCACTCCAACTGTTGGCCGCTCTCGGTACCACCGGCCTGACCGCCGCCTGCGGCACCGACGGCGACGGCGACGCCGCGTCGGCCCCGGCAGGCGAACCTATCAAGATCGGTCTGATCGCACCGCAGTCGGGCGGCTACAAAACCATCGGCGAGGAGATCACCAACGGTTTCCAGCTCTACCTGGACCTCCACGACCAGCGCCTGGGCGGGCATCCGGTGACTCTGCTGACCGCCGACGAGGGCGACAGCGCGGAGACCGGCACGGCGGCCGTGGAGAGCCTGCTGAGGCAGGGTGCCCTGGCCCTCACCGGGGTGGTCAACTCGATCGTGATGGCGGGCATCCGGGACACCGTGGAGAAGGCCCGGGTCCCGCTCATCGGCTCCAACGCCTCGCCCAGGAGCCTCCAGAGCGTCGTCTACATCTGGCGCGCCTCGTACGTGCTGGACGAGCCGGGGCGGGCGCTCGGCCCGTACCTGGCGCAGAAACTGTCACCGGGCAGCAAGGTCGCCATCGTCGCGCCGAACAGTCCCGCCAGCCGGGACGTGATCGACGGGTTCAAGGCGCGCTTCGGCACGGCCGGTTCCGCCGACCCCCGCATCTCGGACGCGGTGGTCTGGACCAACCCCACCGACTCTCCGGGGGGCACCACCTACGCCGCAGACATCCGCAAGGCGCTGAGCCGCAACCCGGACGCGATCTTCTGCGACTTCGCCGGCTCGGCGGCTGCGCAGTTCATCAGGCAGCTGTACCGGGAGGGGTACCGGGGCCCGATCTACGCCCCCGGGTTCCTCACCGAGGGCACCGTGCTCAGCGACGTGCAGGAGGCGGAGTCCCGCAACATCGTCACGGCCCTGAACTACTCCGCCGACCTGAACAACACCGCCAACCGGATCTTCGCCTCGGCGTACCGGAAGCACCACAACGTGTCCCCCACCACGTACGCGATGGCCTCGTACGACGCCGCGCAGGTGCTGGACAAGGCGATCCGGCTGGCCGGGTCGAACCCGACCTCACAGCAGGTGAACCTGGCGCTGGGCAAGATCGGCCAGATCGACAGCCCGCGCGGGGCGTGGCAGTTCAACCAGCCGCGCACCCCGCAGCAGAAGTGGTACCTGCGCAGGGTGCAGCGGGACGGCCGCCTCGTCTCCAACGTGCTGATCAACGAGCTGGCCACGCTGGGCTGATCCCCGCCCAGGCGGGTCCCTTCCTCCGCGGGGACCCGCCCGTGCCGTCAGGTGACCCGCGGGGTCAGTGGCGCAGCTCGGCGATGCAGCACTTCACGCTGCCGCCGCCCTTCTTCAGCTCGGCCAGGTCGACCGGCACCGGGTTGTACCCGGCGGCCTTGAACTTGCCGGCGAGCCGGGTCGCCTCGCTGTTGAGGACGACGTTGAGCCCGTCGCTGACCAGGTTCAGGCCGAAGGCCAGGGCGTCGGAGTCGTCGGCGATCACCGCGTCCGGGAAGAGTTGGGCGAGGACCTTCTGGCTGGCCGCCGAGAAGGCGCCGGGGTAGTAGACGATGTTCGCGTCGTCGATCGAGGCCAGCGCCACGTCCAGGTGGTAGAAGCGCGGGTCGACCAGGCGCAGCGACACCACCGGGCGGCTGAGCGCCTCCTGCGCCTCCGCGTGCGCCGGGAGCTCGGTACGGAAGCCGTGGCCGGCCAGGATCAGCCCGCCGTGCGCGTCCGGCAGGTACGCGAAGTCACCCTCGCCCTCGTTGGTCTCGTTCGGGGCGACGAACCGCCAGCCGTGCCCCTCGTAGAAGGCCCGGTGCGCGGCGGCCTCGGCGGCCCGCTGCTCGTGCTTGAACTGGGCTCCGTAGACCGTCCCGTCCACCACGAACGCGCCGTTGGCCGCGTACACCATGTCGGGCAGCCCGGCCTGGGGCGTCAGCAGGTGCACGTCGTGACCGAGATCGATCAGCGTCTCCCGCAGCCGGTCCCACTGCTTGACCGCCAGGCCCGCGTCGACGGGGGTGGTGACGTCCATCCACGGATTGATCGCGTACTCGACGGCGAAGTGCTCGGGCGAGCACATGAGATATGTCCGCTTTCGCGCGACTCGCTGCTGGTCCACGATGACCAAGGGTAGGTAGGCTACACCTTTGGTAACAGCCACAACCATTGCTTCCCGAAGGCGGAACGTTGCAGATAGACGCGGTAGATCAGCGAATCATTGCGTTGCTCGTGGCCGACGCCCGCGCGTCGTACGCCGACATCGGCAGCCGCGTGTCGCTGTCCGCTCCCGCGGTCAAACGCCGGGTCGACCGGCTGCGCGCCACGGGCGTGATCCGGGGCTTCACGGCGGTCGTCGACCCGGCGGCGGTCGGCTGGACGACCGAGGCGTTCGTGGAGCTGTTCTGCGCCGGACGGACCACTCCGGCCCAGATCGGCGTGGCCGCCCGCCGGCATCCCGAGGTGGTCGGGGCGTACACCGTCTCGGGGGAGGCGGACGCGCTGGTGCACCTGCGCGCGGCCGACATCGCCCACCTGGAGCAGTCGCTGGAGCGGCTCCGGGCCGAGTCGTTCGTCACCTCGACCCGGAGCACGATCGTGCTCTCCCGGCTGGTCGAATCCCCCGGCGTCGGCCCGTCCACCCCCTGACGCGGCACCACGTCCGCCTGGTCGGGACATCGCGGCATCCGTCGGCGCCCGCCGGAACCGTGACCGGACGGCCGGCGTCGAACCGGACATGGCACGGGGAACGGTAACCGCCGCGGCCGGCACGCTGGCCGCGTTGACCCTGCTGGCGGGTAGCGCGGCCGGGCTGCCGCGCGGCACGACGGAGCCCTGGACGCCCCCGGCGGGGGCCGTCCGGCTGGTGTCCTTCGACTCGTGCGCCGACGCGCTGGCCCGGCTGCGGGCGGCGGCGACCGAGTCGGTCAGCCCGTGGGGCCTCGCGCCCGAAGCGATCGACCTGCTGGGCGGGCCCGTCCCCGCGATGGGCGACGTGCGGAAGTCGCGGGCCGGCGCGCCGGGCGGGGAGGCCGCGCGGGCGGATCACTCGACCACGAACAACCACGAGCCGGACGCCGACGAGCCGGACCTGGTGAAGACCGACGGACGACGGATCGTCACGGTCACCGGCGGAGTGCTGCGGGTGACGGAGCCGGCGACGCGGCGGATCACGGGCCGGCTGGACCTGGCGGCGGGTGACGACCCCACCCTGCCCACCGACTGGCCCGCCGCGAGCCTGCTGCTGCACGGCGACCGGGCGCTGGTGCTGGTCCGGTCGGCGCCGCGGGTCCGGGTCATGGGCGGGAAGCGGCCGGCCGACAGCGGGGAGCCGGGCCCGCGGCTGCTGCTGGTGGACCTGGCCGGGCCGCCGGCGCTCGTCGGGACGTACCGGATCGACGGGAGCCTGCTCGACGCGCGGCTGACCGGGGCGACGGCCCGGGTGGTGGTCCGCTCGCATCCCCGGCTGACCTTTCCGTACCAGCAGGACGCCACGGACGAGGAACGGCTGGCGGCGAACCGGGCGGTGATCGCCGCAGCCGACCTGGACGCCTGGCTGCCGACGTACGAGTGGACCGAGGGCGACCGGCGCGAAGCCGGCAGGGTCGGCTGCGACCGGCTGAGCGCGACGGCCGACAGCACCGGCAGCGCCGTGCTCACCGTGCTCAGCTTCGACCTGACGACCGGCCGGCTCGGCGACGGCGACCCGGTCAGCGTCGCCGCCGACGCGGACACCGTCTACGGGACGGCCCGCAGCCTCTACCTGGCCGGCTCGCGCCACCCGGCCGGCCGGCCCTGGCGGACCGGGTGGGGCATCTCGGCCGGGCCGGCGGCCACCGCGATCTACCAGTTCGACACCGCCGCCCCGGGCCGGCCCCACTACCTGGCCGCCGGCGTCGTGCCGGGCACGCTCGTCAACCAGTACGCGCTGTCGGAGTGGCAGGGCCGGCTCCGGGTGGCCACCACCAGCGGCGATTCCCGGCCGCTCCGCGAGGGCACCGAGTCGGCCGTGTACGTGCTGACCCGCCGCGACGGCACGCTGACCCGCACCGGCTCGGCCACCGGGCTCGGTCGGGGCGAGCGGATCCACTCGGTGCGCTTCCTCGGCCCCACCGGCTACGTGGTGACGTTCCGGCAGACCGACCCGCTCTACTCGCTCGACCTGACCGACCCGGCCGCGCCCCGGGTCACCGGGGAGCTGAAGATCACCGGGTACTCGGCGTACCTGCACCCGGTGGGCGAGGACCGGCTGCTCGGGGTGGGCCAGGAGGCGGACGAGCGGGGGCGGACGCAGGGCCTCCAGGTCTCCCTGTTCGACGTGGCGAACCCGGCCCAGCCCGCCCGGCTGGCCAGGTACCACGTGCCGGGAGCCGCCTCCACGGTCGAGTTCGACCCGCACGCGTTCCTGTACGACGCCCGGACCGGCCTGGTGGCGCTCCCGGTCGACAACGCGCTGCGCCTGCTGCGGGTCACCGGCTCGTCCGTCGGGGAGGTCGGCCGGGTCGCGCACCAGGGTGGCGCCCCGGTCACCCGGTCGCTGCTGGTCGGCGGCGTTCTGTGGACCGTCTCCGACACCGGCCTGCGGGCAAGCGACCCGGCCGGCGCCGAACAACTGGCCTGGCTGCCGACGACCTGACTCCTTCCCTTCCCTTCACAGGTACATGCCGGTGCGGTGCTCGCCCTGGTCCCGCTGGCCGGGCTTGTCGCCCTCGCCGAAGAAGCGCTTGCCGCCGAACTCGCCGTGCAGCCGGTCGTCCAGCTCGTCGGCGAGGCCGGTCATCACCTGCACCGCCAGCATCAGGTGCGTCGCCTGGAAGTTGCGGCCGAACACCGGGATGGACGCCCAGACCGTGTCGTCGGCGCAGTAGAGCCTGCCGATCGGCATCCGGTTGGTCAGCTCGGAGAGCTTCACGTAGAGCCGCTCGGTCGGCTCCACCTCGGTGAGCACGGGCGAGAAGACGTCGACCAGGGGCGGGTTGTCGCGTACCCGGACGAACACCATGGCCGACCCGGCCCGGATGCTGATGTCCCCGTCCGAGTCGACCTGCAACTGGTCGGCGTTGGACTTGAGCATCGTGGAGACGACCGTCCGGACCCGCTCCGCCAGGCCCAGCACGTCCTCCTCCGCCGCCTGCGCGGCGGCGGTCAGGGCCTCGTCGAGGTCGGTCTCGGCCGCGCGGTCCGGGCCGAACTCGCCGCGCGCGGTGCCCAGCGGCTCCACGGTCATGGGCTCGCCGTCGGCGTCCTGCACCAGGTAGACCAGGAACGCGGGGTGCGGGGCGCCATAGACGTCGCGCAGGGTACGCGAGAGCAGGGCGGCGATCCGGGTCGCCTCGGCGGTGTCGCCCGCCAGGCCGAAGTACTCGCCGGAGCCGGCGACCACCCCGGGCGGGGACCAGCCCAGCGCGACCATGTCGGCCACGGCGGCGCGGTCCAGCCGGTAGCCCTGGGGAAGGGTGGCGTTGCCGACCGCCTGTGCGGAGAGCCGGCCGGAGTCCGCGATGTCCACACTGATCGAGTAGACGGCGTCGCCGGTGCCGGAGGCGGTCGGGTCGAGGGTCAGCTCGACGTGCGACCCGGTGGGCAGCTCGCGCAGCCGGTCGGCGAGGGCGCGGGCGAACTCCCGCCAGGCCTCGGTCACCTTGGCCCGCAGGTCAGCCGTGGTCGGCTCGTCGAGCAGGATCGACTCGACCTGCTCAGGCGCGCCGCCGGGCGGGTTTCCGGCCGGCGTCGAGGGGTGGCCTACCGACATGATCGCCTCCGTCCGTCCCGATCACCCTACCCAGCGCGCCGGGGGGCCCAATCAGCCGGACGAGGATCGGACAACGGGCCCGAAACCGGGCCTCCTGCGCGGCGTGGGGCGGGGTATCGGTCGCGCACGGCGCGGGTGTCGGTCGCGCACGGCACCCGGGTGTCGGTCGCGCACGGCACCCGGGTGTCGGTCGCGCACGGCGCGGCCTGGAGGGGGTCAGTCGGAGGGCGGCCCGCCCAGTTCGACCGGCCAGGTGGCGGCCAGCTCGCCGAGGCGGGCGGCCGCCGCCGCCGGCTCGGCCCCCCGTCCCACGGCCAGGCCGAGCAGGTACGCGGTGACCGGGGCGCCGGGCCGTAGCACCTGGTGGGCGACGTCCCTGGCCAGGTCGAGCACGACCGGCACCGGCACCTCGACCGCGTCGAGGCCCAGCTCGGCGCAGGCCGCCGTGACCCACTCGTCCATCACCGTCATCGCGTCCACTCCTCCGCCCGGCGTACGTCCTCGTCAGTGTCGCAGTCGAACCAGGGCGGCGGGCCGTCGCCGGACCAGTGCACCTCGTGGACGGCGAGGCCGTCGAGCAGCGCGCGCAGGGACGCGCCGTCCACCGAGCCGCCCCGGGCGGCCGCGAGCCGGTCCACGGCGGCCCGCAGCACGGGTACCCGCCAGACGCCGCACAGGGTCTGCCGCCGCCCCTCGTCGTCGACGTAGCAGGCACCGTCCACGCCCGGTTCGGCGAGCCGCTCCCGCAGCGCCCCGATCGCGGGCCGGGTCAGCAGGGGCAGGTCGCCGGCCAGCACGGCGACGACCGTCGTACCCGGAGGGAGCAGGGCCAGGCCGGCGGCGACGGCCGCGACCGGGCCACCGCCGGGCGGGCGTTCCCGGGTCGACCGGACGTCCTCCGGCACCGGCCGGGGCGGCCCGACCAGCACCCGGGCGGCGGCGTCGGCCACGGCGTCCAGCACCCGGTCGCGCATCGGACGGCCACCGACGGGGAGGTCCGGCTTGTCCACGCCGCCCATCCGGCGGGCAGCCCCGCCCGCCAGCACGATCGCCGCATAGCCCGTCATCCGGCCACGGTACCGCCGAACGCCGCGCACGGCGTTCGGCGTGCGCCTGCGGGTCGGCCGTCACGCCTGCGGGTCGGCCGTCACCGGACCCGTGCGCACGCGAACTCCCAGGACCTGCGTTTCGCGCGATAGGAAACGATTCGCGGCTCCGACGAATCGCCATTTTCGCCGCAATTCAGCGAATCCCTTTTGGGGCCGCCCGGCACCGGGCCGGGTACGTCCGGCCAGCAGCGGCAGCAGCACGATCTCGAACGCGACCAGCAGGAGGGAGGCGACGGAGTCCCAGAAGCCGGGCCCGGTCGGGGTGCCGTCGACGAGGGCGGTGACGACCCGGGTGCCGAACTCCCAGATCAGGGGCGCGGTCCACAGCGCGACGGTGACCAGCAGGACCCCGACGCCGGCGCAGGTGATCAGTGCGAACCAGGGCGCGAGCTGCCGATCGCGCGGCGACCAGTTCCCCTCGGCCCAGTCGGACCGCCGCACCCAGGGCAGCCAGGAGAACCGGTCGCGCAGGTACGCCCGGCTCACCTCGTCCAGGTTGGTGCAGCCCAGGGCCGTGGTGGCGACGTAGTACATGTCCGTGCGCAGGAAGACGTAGAACTGCCAGGACATCCGCAGGAGCACGGTGTACACCACGGCGAGCGCGAGCCGTCCCGCCCAGGACAACCCGCCGGACAGGTCGGCCGCGGCAGCGAGCACGAGCGTGCCGAAGAGCACCGCGTCGGCCAGCAGCCCGGCCAGCATCGGCAGGTATCGCTGCCACGCCAGCACGGTGAGCAGGGCGTCCAGTTCGGTCTCGACCACGGCGTAGTAGAGCCGGCGGCCGACCCGCATCCGCGTGGGCAGGCCGAGCCGGCGGGCCGCGAGCAGGTGGTACCACTCGTGCCACAGGATGGCCGGCGACTGGCAGAGGGCCAGGCCCAACTGGACGGCGAGCAGGGACGGCACGAAGAACACGTTGCTGGCCTGCGGGCGCAGCTCCGGCCGGCTCACCATGGCGACCGCGGCGGCGGCGATGACCAGCGCGTACGCGGCCCAGGCGAGCGGGGAGAAGGTGGCCCTGCCGAGCCGGCGGAAGCGGACCTTCGGCGGCGTGGCCAGGGGCTCCCCCTCGGCCCGGACGAATCCCAGCTCGCGCATCGCGTCCACGAAGTCGGCCATGTCGACGGTCTCGCCGTAGGTGCGCAGGTACCACTGCTCGGCCGCGGCGACCGGCATTCCGTCGGCGAGGCGGCGCAGCAGCGCGACGCCGTCCTCCGGCAGCACGGCGAAGGAGGCGGCGTCGACACGGCCGACCGTGACATCGTCCCGCTCCTGGACGTACGTGAGCGGGTGGAACTCCAGGCGGGTGGTTGACATCGGTCCTCCATCACGGTGAGGGCCGGTGACGGCCGCCCCGGCGCCGCAGACGCCGGGGCGGCCGGACCGGTCAGCAGCAGTCCGTGCAGTACAGCGGCGCAGACGTGGTGAGCTTGATGGAACCGGTCTTGCGAATCGTGATCTTCTTCATGACGTTCACCTCCTCGGACGGCGTCGTGCGGGGGGCCGGCCTGGGCCTGGGGAAGAACCTGCCAGCCCGGCGGGCCGCGCGGCATGGGGAGCGGCCCCCAAACTCCGGGGGACACCCACCGTCGAAGATGGGGCCGCTCCCCCATTTCCGTGATCGACCCGTCACGCCACGCTGTCGCAATGCGAGATGACGCGCTTTCGGTGATCGTCTGTGGCTCCAGCGCCGCGATGGCGACCTCGGGGTACCTGTCCTGGCTGCGCCAGGAGATCGACCTGCCGCTGCGGGTGCTGCTCACGGCGAGCGCCGAGCGGTTCGTGCAGCCACAGGTGGCCGCCTGGTACGCCGACGAGGTCTACACCGGCGCCGATCCCACCCTGAACCCCACGGAGTTCGCGAAGCGGTCCCTGGGCATCGTGGTCCTGCCGGCCACGGCCAACACGATCGCCGCGGCGGCCCTCGGCCTGGCCGGCAACCCGGCGCAGACCGCACTGCTGGCCAGCGACCGCCCGTCGCTGTTCTTCCCCAGCATGAACCGCTCGATGTGGGTCAAGCGGGTCACCCAGCGGCACGTGGAGGCGCTGCGGGACGAGCGGCCACACGGTGGTGGAGCCGCAGGAGCGGGTCATCTTCGAGTTGTGGCAGCGGGAGAACGCGGTCGGCATCGCCATGCCGCCGCCGGACGCCGTGGCCGAGCTGATCGTCAGCTGGCTGGAGGCCACCCTGCCCGCCGAGGCCGACGCCGACGCCGACGCCGAGGCCGCGGGTCCCGCCGGGGCTTAGACCGCCGGTCCCGGCGGCGTTGAGGCCGCCGGCCGCGCCGGGCTTAGACCGTCGGTCCCGCCAGCGTTGAGGCCGCTGGCCGCGCCGGGGCTGGGACCGCGATCGCCGGCCACGCCGGGGCCGAGGAGCCTGCCGGGGCCGAGGAGCCTGCCGGGGCCGAGGAGCCTGCCGGGCCGAGGAGTCCGTGGGCCCCGCCGCCACCGCCTGAGTCCCCCGGCCCTTTCGTACGGGAGGTCCCGGCGGCGGTCGCCGGTGTGCGGGGTGGGCGGTTCGGGCAGGATGGCGGGATGGGACGGGCGACGGACCGAAGGAGCGTGCTCCGGGTCGACCTCGACGCGGCGGCGGACGGGCGGGCGACGGTACGCCGGCCGGACAACCTCGCGGTGGAGGAGCCGTTGGAGATCCGCGTCGGGCCGGGCGGCCCGGGCCGGCGGCGCCCGCTCGCGGTGACCATGCGTACGCCCGGCGACGACCTGGACCTGGCGATCGGGTTCCTGCTGACCGAGGGGCTGATCCGCTCCGACGCCGACGTGCACACCGCTCAGCTCTGCGCGGGCGCGGAGACGCCGAACACGTACAACGTGGTGGACGTGGTCCTCACCCGCGGCGTGCCCGAGCCGAGCGTCGACCCGGCCCGGAACTTCTACACCACCAGCTCGTGCGGCGTCTGCGGGAAGGCCAGCATCGACGCGGTGCGGACCCGATCCCCCTTCGCCGTCGCCGGCGACCCGCTCACCGTGCCGGCCACGCTGCTGGCCGAGCTGCCCGACCGGTTGCGGGCGGCCCAACGCGCCTTCGACCGCACCGGCGGGCTGCACGCGGCCGGGCTGTTCACCGCCGACGGGGAACTGGTGGTGCTGCGCGAGGACATCGGCCGGCACAACGCCGTCGACAAGCTGGTCGGCTGGGCGGTACGGCAGCGGCGGCTCCCGCTCGCCGGCCACCTGCTGCTGGTCTCGGGCCGGGCGAGCTTCGAGCTGACCCAGAAGGCGTGGATGGCGGGGATACCGCTGCTCGCGGCCGTGTCCGCGCCGAGCACCCTGGCAGCGGACCTCGCCGACGAGGCGGGGATGACCCTGGTCGGCTTCCTGCGCGGCCGGACGATGAACGTCTACACGGCAGCTCACCGGGTGAGCGCCGGCAGCGCCTGACCGGCGCGCGGCGCGACTTGACCCAGTGCGCGGCACGGCGAGACCTGACCGGCGCGGCGCGACCTGACCGGCGCACGGCACGGCGCGACCTGACCGGGCGCACGGCACGGCGCGACCTGACCGGGCGCACGGCACGGTGCGACCTGGCCGTGGATCGGCCGACTGACCGCATGATCGACTCTGTGTCGCCGACATGGCGGCATCAGCGCCCCACGTCCGCCCGATGTCGCCGACATGGCGGCATCAGCGCCCCCACGTCCGCCCGATGTCGCCGACATGGCGGCATCAGCGCCCCCACGTCCGCCCCATATCGCCGACATGGCGGCACCGGCGCGCCCCCACGTCCGCCCGATGTCGCCGACATGGCGGCACCGGCGCGCCCCCACGTCCGCCCCATACCGCCGACATCGCGCGGTATCGGCGCCCCCACCGAGCCGCCCGACGCGGTCGCGGCTCCGGTCAGGTGGGGCGACGGGGGCGGCGGCGGCGCGGACGGAGCACGGCGGGCGGGCTGACCGCCGGCCAGCCGTCCAGCCGGGACGGGGGCACCCCGGTGCGGAGCAGCTCGTCGAGGAGCAGCGCGAGCGAGTACCCGGGATGCGCCGCCAGGACGCGCTCCAGCGCCACCGCCGCCAGCGCGCCCTGCCCCGCCCGCCAGGCGGCGAACGCGAGCAGGCAGCCCGGGGCCGCGATCAGCTCCGGGGCGGCGCGACGCAGCACGTCCGTCCACAGGTCGATGTCGCCGTCCCGCCCGTCGGTGCGTTCCCACGCGTGGTCGCGGATCGGAAGGTGGGTCAGGAGCACGGTCAGCCAGGCCACCTCGTCGTCGGGGAGCCGCTCGCCCCGGCGGTGCCGGCGCAGGGCGGCGCGGACGGCGTTCACCCCCGCCCGGCGCAGGGTGCGTCCGCCGATCAGGTCGGCCGTGGGCGCTCCCGCCAGCAGGGCGTCCCTGCGGCGCTCGGCACGGGCGACCGCCGTGCGCATGGCCGACGCGGCGGGGCCGCCGAGCGGGGCCACCTGCGCGGTCAGTGCCGCCCGGTCGGGCAGCGCCACCTGGCCGGCGAACACGGCCGCCGCGCTGACCTCGCTGGCCCCGGCGTCGTACGGGGTGCCCTCGGCGGGGCAGCAGGCGGGCTCGGCGCACAGGTACGACCAGTAGCGTCCGTCGGTCACCCGTAGCGCGTCGAGCACGGCCAGCCCGGCGGCGGTCAGCGACCCGCGTACCGCGTCGACGGCGGGGGTGACCCGGGCCGCCTCGCCGTACCCGAGCACGGTGGCGGACTCCGCGCCCTGCCGCGCGATCACGCCGGCGAGGTGGATGGCCGGGTCGAGCGGGTCGGCGCCCGGTCCGGGCAGGTCGGCGCGGGCGGCGAAGACGATCCGCGGGCCCCGAAGTGCGACCACCACCACGCTGTCGGCGGGATGGAAGCCGAGCAGGTACGGCACGGCGGCGATCAGGTCGGCGGGTGAGCGGACGGCGAGCCGGGGGCGGTCGGTCGGAGTCATGGGGGCAGCCTGGGCCGCCCGGGAGCGCCCCGGCAGGCCCTGTGGACGACACGCGGGTTATCCACAGACACGGAGAGTATCGGCGCAGGTCGGCAAGGGTTCATCGGTCGGCCGAAAGTGCCGGCGCGGCCCGGGGGCGTTCACCGGTGGGACCACACCGGCTACCTTGCGCTCATGGACCTGGCGTACCTGCGGGCGCACCCGGAGCACCTGCCGACGTTCCTCACCCATCAACGGATCAGGGAGACCCCGGTCTCCGGCGGCAGCAACTGCGCCGCCTCCCGACTGACCCTGGACGACGGGCACTCCGTCTTCGCCAAGTCCTGGCCCGAGGGTGCGGGCCGGCCGGTGCCGGCCGAGTTCTTCGCCACCGAGGCGGCCGGGCTGCGCTGGCTGCGGGAGGCCGGCGGGGCACCCGTACCGGAGGTGGTGGTGGCGCTGCCGGAGCTGCTGGCGCTGGAGTGGCTGGAGCCCGGCGAGCCGACGCCCGAGGCCGCCGAGCGGTTCGGCCGCGAGCTGGCCGCCACGCACCGCGCCGGGGCCCCCGCCTTCGGCGCGGAGTGGGCCGGCTTCATCGGCGCGCTCCCGCAGGACAACACCCCGGACGCGGGGCCCTGGTCGGCCTGGTTCGCCCGGGCGCGGCTCGCGCCGTACCTGCGGATGTCGGTCGACAACGGCGCGCTCACCGCCGCCGAGGCCGCCCTGGTCGAGGAGGTCGTGGACCGGATCGGCGAGTTCGGCGGCGACGAGCCGCCGGCGCGCGTGCACGGCGACCTGTGGCCGGGCAACCTGCTGTGGGGGGCGGACGACCGGGTGTGGCTGGTCGACCCGGCGGCGCACGGCGGCCACCGGGAGACGGACCTGGCCCTGCTGGCGCTGTTCGGCGGGCCGCCGCACGCCGACCGGATCATGGCCGCCTACCGGGAGGCGTGGCCGCTGGCCGACGGGTGGCGGGAGCGGGTGCCGCTGCACCAGCTCCACCTGCTGCTGGTGCACACCGCCCTGTTCGGCGCCGCGTACCGCGATGCGGTGGGCAACGCCGCCCACGCCGCGCTACGCGGGGTCGACCGCGCGACCGTCACGCCACCGACCGCGCTGCGCGGGGCCGACCGCGCTACGGTCGAACGGTGACCGCCGCGCCACCGACCGACGGCGTCCTCGTCGACCGGTACGGCCGCGTCGCCCGGGACCTGCGCGTCTCGCTGACCGACAAGTGCAACCTGCGCTGCACGTACTGCATGCCGGCCGAGGGGCTGCCCTGGCTGGCCGGGCCGCAGTTGCTCGACGACCACGAGGTCGTGCGGCTGGTCCGGGTGGCGGTGGAGCGGCTCGGGGTGACCGAGGTGCGGTTCACCGGCGGGGAGCCGCTGATCCGCCCGGGACTGGTCGGCATCGTCGCCGCCGTCGCCGCGTTGGAG
The DNA here is from genome assembly GCF_039871625.1 of Micromonospora sp. B11E3. Lineage (NCBI taxonomy): Bacteria > Bacillati > Actinomycetota > Actinomycetes > Micromonosporales > Micromonosporaceae > Micromonospora > Micromonospora sp. B11E3. The sequence goes on from NZ_JBDPMC010000010.1 coordinate 96,928, forward strand.
CCCCGGCCCCGGATCTCGGTGACCACCAACGGCATCGGGCTCGGCCGGCTGGCACCCGCGCTGCGGGCCGCCGGGCTGGACCGGGTGAACGTCTCGCTGGACACCCTCGACGCGGAGCGGTTCGCCCGGCTGACCCGGCGGGACCGGCTCGCCGACGTGCTCGCCGGCCTGGCCGGGGCCGCCGCCGCCGGGCTCACCCCGGTCAAGGTCAACAGTGTGCTGATGCGCGGGGTGAACGACGACGAGGCTCCCGCGCTCGTCCGCTTCGCCCTGGCGCACGGCTACGAGCTGCGGTTCATCGAGCAGATGCCGCTGGACGCCCAGCACGGCTGGGACCGGGACAGCATGGTCACCGCCGAGGAGATCCTCGCCGCGCTGCGTACCGCGTTCGAGCTGACCCCGGACCCGGCGGAGCGGGGCGCCGCGCCGGCCGAGACGTGGCTGGTCGACGGCGGGCCGGCCCGGGTGGGGGTGATCGGCAGCGTGACCCGGCCGTTCTGCGGCGACTGCGACCGGACCCGGCTCACCGCCGACGGCCAGGTCCGGGCCTGCCTCTTCGCGACGGAGGAGTCCGACCTGCGCGGGGCGCTGCGGGCCGGGGCGGACGACGGGGAGTTGGCCCGACTGTGGCGCACGGCGATGTGGGGCAAGCGGGCCGGGCACGGCATCGACGACCCGGCCTTCCTCCAGCCGGCCCGCCCGATGTCGGCGATCGGAGGTTGAGCGTGCTGACCGTCCGCTACTTCGCCGGGGCGCGGGCCGCCGCCGGCACGGCCGAGGAGAGCGTGCCCGCCGGCGGCTGCCTGGACGAACTGGTCGGCGAGCTGGCCGAACGGCACGGCGAGCGCCTCGCCGCCGTGCTGCGGGCTGCGAGTTTCCTGGTCGACGGCGTCGCCTGTCATGATCGTGGGGCACCGCTGCCGGCCGGCGCCACGATCGACGTGCTGCCGCCGTTCGCGGGCGGCTGAGAGGGGATCCGTGTTGGCGGCTGTGCTGTCCGTGGTCGTGGTGCTCGTCGTCCTCGGCCTGATCCACTTCTACCTGTGGAGGCGGCTGGTCCGGGACACCACGGGCCCGGGCCGGTGGCGCCGCGTCGGCGCCGTCGCGGCGGTGGTGCTGGGACTGCTCATCCCCGCGACCCTGGCGAGCGTCCGGGCCGACTGGTACTGGCTGTCCTGGCCTGGGTACGTGTGGCTCGCGCTGATGTTCTACCTGCTGGTCGTGCTCGCCGTGCTCGAGGTGCCGATGCTGGCCGTCCGGCTGGTGCTGCGCCGCCGGGTGGCCGCCGCCGAGCCGACCGCCGCCGCGCCCGAGCCGGTGCTCGTGGGTGCGACCGGCCCGGCGGACCCGCCGGCCGCCGCAGCCGTGGACCAGCCCGACCACGACCCCGACCGCCGGCTGCTGCTGGCCCGCGGCGCGGCGATCTTCGCGGGTCTCACGGCCGCCGGCATCACCGGGTACGGGGTACGCAACGCGCTGGGCCCGCCGCGGCTGGACCGGGTGCAGATCCCGCTGGCGAAGCTGCCCCGGGGCATGGACGGCCTGCGCATCGCCACCGTCTCGGACATTCACCTCGGGCCGTTCCGCGGCCGGGCGCACACCGAGCGGATCGTCGCGATGATCAACCGACTCGACGCCGACCTGGTCGCGGTCGTCGGCGACCTGGTGGACGGCTCGGTCGCCGAGCTGGGCGAGGCGGCGGCGCCGCTGCGTGACCTGCGCTCCCGCTACGGCAGCTTCTTCGTCACCGGCAACCACGAGTACTACTCCGGCGTGGAGGAGTGGGTGCAGGAGGTGGACCGGCTCGGGCTGCGGGTGCTCCAGAACGTCCGGCAGGAGATCCGTACGCCGGGCGGCGTGCTCGACCTCGCCGGGGTGAACGACGTGAGCGCCGCCGGCACGGGGCTGGCCGCCCCCGCCGACTACGCCGCCGCGCTCGGCGACCGGGACCAGAGCCGCCCCGTGGTGCTGCTGGCCCACCAGCCGATCGCCGCCGTGGAGGCGGCGAAGTTCGGCGTCGACCTGCAACTGTCGGGCCACACCCATGGCGGCCAGATGGCTCCGTTCAACCTGCTGGTGGCGATGCAGCAGCCGGTGGTCTCCGGCCTGGGCGAGGTGGACGGCACGAAGGTGTACGTGACCAACGGCGCCGGCTTCTGGGGCCCGCCGGTCCGGGTGGGCGCAAACCCCCAGATCACCCTGGTCGAACTCCGCACCCCCTGACGCACCGGCTACCACCTGCCCCCACGCGCCCCGCTCCGCCTCGTTGATCATGGGGTTAACGGCACCGAATCAGACGATTTGCCCCGCCAACTCCATGATCAACGCGGGTCTAGGGGCGGTGGCGGACGCATAGCGGCGAGGGCCGCGCATGTCCAGAGGTGGATTGCTCAGGTCACGCGTACGCGTGGCGGAGGGCGGCGCGCCGGGGCGGCGTGGCAGGATGCGGCGTGCCTCCGTTCAGCGCCGCACCCCCCGGTGGCCCCTCGCCGTTCGTCGCGGACCTGCACATCCACTCGAAGTACTCGCGCGCGTGCAGCCGCGACCTGACCCTGCCGAACCTGGGCTGGTGGGCCCGACGCAAGGGCATCGGCGTGCTCGGCACCGGCGACTTCACCCACCCCGCCTGGTACGACCACCTGCGCCAGACGCTGCAGCCGGCCGAGCCCGGCCTGTACCGGCTCGGCCCCGAGGCGGAGCGGGACATCGCCCGCCGGCTGCCGCCCCGGCTGGCGAGCGAGGCGGAGGCGGACCCCGTCCGGTTCATGCTCAGCGTCGAGATCTCCACCATCTACAAGCGGGACGACCGCACCCGCAAGGTGCACCACCTGGTCTACCTGCCCGACCTGGACGCGGTGGAGCGCTTCAACGCCGCCCTCGCCCGGATCGGGAACATCGCCTCCGACGGCCGGCCCATCCTCGGCCTCGACTCCCGGGACCTGCTGGAGATCACCCTCGAGTCCAGCCCGGACGGCTATCTCGTGCCCGCGCACATCTGGACGCCGTGGTTCTCGGCGCTGGGCTCGAAGTCCGGCTTCGACGCGATCGCCGACTGCTACGCCGACCTCGCCGAGCACGTCTTCGCCGTGGAGACCGGGCTCTCCTCCGATCCCGAGATGAACTGGCGGGTCGGCAGCCTGGACCGCTATCGGCTCGTCTCCAACTCCGACGCCCACTCCCCACCGGCGCTGGCCCGCGAGGCGACGGTCTTCGCCACCGGCCGGGACTACTTCGCCATCCGGGAGGCGCTGCGCACCGGCGACGGACTGGCCGGGACGATCGAGTTCTTCCCGGAGGAGGGGAAGTACCACGCCGACGGGCACCGGCTCTGCGGCGTCAACTGGTCGCCCGAGCAGACCCGGGCCGCGGGCGGGCGCTGCCCCGAGTGCGGCAAGCCACTGACCGTCGGCGTGCTCAGCCGGGTGGAGGAGCTGGCCGACCGGCCCGAGGGGCACCGTCCCGCGCACGCCCGGGAGGTCACCCACCTGGTGCCGCTGGCGGAGATCCTCGGTGAGATCAACAAGGTGGGCCCCCGGTCGAAGAAGGTCGAGGGGAAGCTCAACGACCTGGTCGCCGCGCTCGGCCCGGAGCTGGACATCCTGACCCGCGCCCCGCTCGACGAGATCGGCCGGGTCGGCGGGGAACTGCTCGCCGAGGGCATCGGTCGGCTGCGGCGCGGCGCCGTGCGCCGGGTTCCCGGCTACGACGGCGAGTACGGCGTGATCACCCTGTTCGACCCGGTCGAGCTGGGCGGGACGGCCGCGGGGCCGCAGGCGGAGACGCTGTTCGACGTACCCGTGCCGGCGCAGCGGGCCCCGGAGCCGGCGGCGAAGGCCAAGGCCCGGCGCCCGGCGGCGGCGAAGGCCGAGCCGAAGCGCAAGGCGCCCCCGCCGCCCCCGCCGATCGCGCCGCAGCCCTCCCCGCACGAGCCGTTCGAGCCGATGCTCGCCGGCATGGAGGAGGTCGGCACCGGGCTGCTGGACCGGCTGGACGCGATGCAGCGGGTGGCCGCCTCCGCCCCGGGCGGACCGCTGTTGATCGTCGCCGGCCCCGGCACCGGCAAGACCCGCACCCTGACGCACCGGATCGCGTACCTGTGCGCCGAGCTGAACGTCTTCCCCGAACGCTGCCTGGCGATCACCTTCACCCGGCGGGCCGCCGAGGAGCTGCGCCACCGCCTCGACGGGCTGCTCGGGCCGGTGGCCGAGGACATCACCGTCGGCACGTTCCACTCGCTGGGGCTGACCATCCTGCGGGAGAACGCGGGGACGGCCGGACTGCCGGACGACTTCCGGATCGCCGACGACGCGGACCGCGCGGCGGCCCGGGACGAGGCCGGCGACGACCAGGCCGCCTACACGGCGCTGCTGCGCAAGCGTGACCTCGTCGACCTCGACGAGCTGCTCAGCCTGCCGGTGGAGTTGCTGCGCGCCGATCCGAAGCTGGTCGACCGGTACCGGGGCCGGTGGCAGTGGATCTTCGTCGACGAGTATCAGGACGTCGACGCGGTCCAGTACGAGCTGCTGCGGCTGCTCAGCCCCGCCGACGGCAACCTGTGCGCGATCGGCGATCCCGACCAGGCGATCTACTCGTTCCGGGGTGCGGACGTCGGCTACTTCCTGCGCTTCTCGCAGGACTTCACCGACGCGCGGCTGGTGCGCCTGAACCGCAACTACCGCTCCTCCGCGCCCATCCTGGCCGCCGCCGTGCAGGCCATCGCGCCGTCGTCGCTGGTGCGGGGCCGCCGGCTCGACCCGGCCCGACTCGACCCGGAGTCTCCGCTGGTCGGCCGGTACGCCGCCGGGTCCGTCGCCGACGAGGCCGACTTCGTCGTACGCACCGTCGACGAACTGGTCGGCGGCCTGTCCCACCGCTCGCTGGACTCGGGGCGGATCGACGGCCGGTCGACGAACCTGTCGTTCTCCGACATCGCCGTGCTGTACCGGACGGACGCGCAGGCCGCCCCGATCATGGACGCCCTGGCCCGGGCGAACATCCCGGTGCAGAAGCGCTCGCACGATCGGCTGCGGGACCGGCCCGGCGTGGCCGCGATCGCCCGCGAGCTGCGGCACGCCGACGGCCTCGGCGGCGGGCTGCCCGCCCGGGTCCGGCTCGCCGGCCAGGTGGTGGCCGACCGGTTCGCCGCCCCCACCCTGGACGGCTCCGGCACCGTACGCCCCGAGGAGGTCCGGGCGGCGGTCGACCTGCTCACCCCGCTGGCCCGCCGCTGCGGCGACGACCTGGGGCTGTTCCTGTCCCAGCTCGCCACCGGGGCGGAGGTGGACGCCCTCGACCCGCGCGCCGAGGCGGTCACCCTGCTGACCCTGCACGCCGCGAAGGGGCTGGAGTTCCCCGTGGTCTTCCTGGTCGGCTGCGAGGACGGCCTGCTCCCGCTGCGCTGGCCGGGTTCCGAGCCGGACGACGACGCGATCGCCGAGGAGCGCCGGCTCTTCTTCGTCGGCCTCACCCGCGCGCAGGACCGCCTCTACGTCAGCCACGCGGCCCGCCGTACGCGCCACGGCGCCGAGCGCGACTGCCGCCCGTCCCCCTTCCTGGACGTGATCGACCCGGGTCTGTTCGAGCGCCTCGGCGAGGCGGAACCCCGCCGCCCCAAGGACCGCCAACTCCGCCTGCTGTGAAGGGGCGCGGGGCGGCGGTAGCGGCGCGGGCGCGGCTCAGGTCACGAGGACGGCCAGCCAGGCGCCCGCCAGGAGGGCCGGCCCGAGGGGCAGCAGGGTGTCCCGGCGGACGCGGCGGGCGGCCAGCAGGCCGATCACGGCCGACCCGTGCAGGACGTGCGGCAGGACCAGCCCGGCCAGCAGCGTCGGCCAGCCCAGCCAGCCGAGCGGCAGCCCCAGCGCGGCGGCCAGCTTCACGTCGCCGAACCCGAGCCGTGCGCCCGGCAGCAGTGCCAGCACCGCGTACCCGGCGAACGACAGGGCCGCCCCGGCCAGCGGCGTGAGGAGCCGGTGCGGCTGGCCGCCGATCCCCGCCGCCGCGCCCAGGCCGGCCACCGCGGCCAGCGCCGCCGCCCCGACGAGCCGGTCCGGCAGCCGGAGGCAGGCCAGGTCGACCACGGCGAGCACCAGCCCGACCGCCGCGACCGCCAGGAACGCCGGCAACGCCGGGCCGACACGCGCGACGCCGAGGCCCGCGAAGACGACCGCCCCGACCACCGCCGTCACGCCGGCCGCCGGCAGGTCCCGGTCGCCGGGGGTGAAGCGCCGGGCCAGCCACGGTGCGGCGGCACCGGCCGCCCCACCGAGCACCGCGACCCCGGCCAGTAGCCAGACGGCGGGATAGCCGGCCGGCAACCCGAGCACGGCCGGCAACCCGAGCACAGGAAAGCCGGCCGCTGGTTCGGCCGAAGCGACGAGGGTCAGCGGACCGGCGGACACCGGCCGGACGTTACCGCCGGGCCGTACCGTCCGCCGCCCCGGCGGGCCGTCCGGGGCGTTCCGTGCTGACCACGAGCGCCACCCCGGCGACGATCACGGCCCCGCCGAGCAGCACCTGGGCGGTGACCGGCTCGGCGGCCAACAGCGCGCCGAGCGCCACCGCGACCGCCGGGTTCACGTACGCGTACGTGGCGACCAGGGAGATCGGCGCGTGGTGCAGCAGCCAGACGTACGCGGTGAAGGCGATCAGCGAGCCGGCGACCATCAGGTACGCCAGGGCCAGCCAGGACCGGCCGCTGACCGCCGCCGGGTCGAAGTCCCGCAGTTCGCCCCGGCAGGCGGCGAGCACGGCCAGCGCCACGGCCCCGGCGATCATCTCGTACACCGTGGCGATGAACGGGTCGGCGGGCATCGGCAGGCGCCCGGAGAGGAGCGATCCGATCGACCACGAGACGGCCCCCGCGACCACGGTCAGCGCCCCGGCCAGCGGCACGGCCGCCGACCCGCCGGAAGGCAGCACCAGCAGGACCAGACCGAGGAAGCCGACGCTCACGCCGGCGAACGTCCAGAACCGGGGCCGGTCCCCGGTGGCCGTCCGGAGCAGGACGACCAGCAGGGGAACGATGGCGATGAGCAGCGCGGCGATGCCGGAGGCCGGCCGAGGTGAGCGCCGGCAGCGACTCCACCGCGACCCGGATGCCCAGGTAGGTCGATCCCCACAGGACGTACACGAGGGCCAGCGCCGTCCAGATCAGCGCGGGGCGTGCCGGCGACCGCCCGGCAGCGGGGCGGCCGGCGCGGCGATAGAGGTCACGCGCGGGGAGGATGAGCTCATCGGTGGACCACGCTACGGTGGCTTGGGCGTCGGTGTCCCTCGTTGGTGGCCGGCCTCACCACCTGGGCAGGAGGGTGCGCATGTCGAACTACGGACCGCCGGGTGCGGGTCCCGGGCCGTGGCCGGGACGAGGGCCCGAGGAGGGGGACGACCCGAACGCACCCTGGCCCGGACGACGGCGCGACGAGGGGTACGGCCACCCGACGGCGCCCTGGCCGCAACAGCGCCCCGAGGAAAGGTACGACCCGAGCGCACCGTGGCCGCGGCGGCGAGCCGACGAGGGGTACGACCATCCGGGCCCGCCCTGGCCGGACACCGACCGGGGGGCGGCGCATCCGGGGTACCCGCCGCGCCACCAGCCCGGTCCCGACCCGGGGCGCACCGGGGAGTACCCGCCGGCGTACTCCGGCGACGGCTACGCGGATCCCCCGTACGGCGGCACGCCTCACCCGCGCTTCGGCGGCACGCAGCCGTACGCCGAGGAGCCGGCGCCGCCGGAGCGCCCGCGCGGGCGGGGCCCGCTGCTCGCCGTGCTGGCCACCCTGGTGGTGCTGCTCGCCGGCGGGTCGACAGCGTGGTACCTGCTCGGCCGGGACGACGCGCCGCCGGCGGCGGGTCCGGCTCTGCCGAGCAGCGACGGGGTGCCCGGGAACGCCCAGGACGACTCGACGGCCCCCGCCCCGACCGGTCCGGCTCCCGAATCGTCGGCGGATCCCCGGTTCGTCAAGGTCGGGCAGTGCGTCCGCAACGACGGGCCGGCGGGCGGCAAACCCAAGCTGCTCATCGCCCCGTGCGCGCCGAGGACGTACGAGGTGCTGCGCCGCTTCGATGGGCAGACCAGCGGCGAGAAGGACGCCGAGACGAAGTGTGCCAAGGTGGAGGGCTACACGAACTGGTACTTCTTCGACAGCCAGCTGGACACCCTCGACTTCGTGCTCTGCCTCAAGCTCCGCTGACCGATCGCTCGCCGATCGCCACACCCCTGGGGAAGAAATGTCATCATTCGGACCACCCGGCTCCGGCTCGCCCGACGACCGGTACGCCCGGCCGCCGGGCGGTTCCGGCGGCGGCGCGCCGGTCGACCCGACCCTGCCGCAGTGGGGCCCGCCGCCGGTCGGCGGGGCCGAGCCCCCGACCGCCCCGCTGTGGAACCAGTCGCCCGGTGGCGGATACCCGCCGCCCGCCGGTGACCCGCCGCCGGGCTCCGGTTACCCGCCGCCCGCGCCGGGCGGCGGGCAGCCGGGCGCGTACCCGCCGCCGACCAGCGGCGCGCCGGGCGGGTACCCCCCGCCGGGGCCGTTCCCGCCGGCCGGGCAGCCGGGCGCCGCTCCCGGCGGCCCCGTCCCGCCCGTCGGGCAGCCGGCGCCGGCGGGGCCGTGGGGTCCGCCGCCGCCACCCGGGTACGGGCCCGGGCCGGTCACCCCGCCCGCCAAGGGGAACGGCCGGCGGGTCGGCCTGATCATCGCCCTGGTGGTCGTGCTGCTGCTCTGCCCCTGCCTCGGCCTGGCCGGCTGGGGGATCTACCGGGCGGCCGACGTGGCTGACGACCCGGTCGTTCCGGCGCCGAGCGTCTCCGCGGGCCCCGTGGAGCCCAGCGACGAGCCGACGGCGGCCCCGACCACGGCCGAGCCGAGCCCGAGCGAGGACGACGACGATGAGTTCGCCAAGGGCGACTGCGTCGTCAACGACGGCACGGACGACGACGCGGAGCTGCGCAAGGTGCCGTGCGGGCCGAACACGTACAAGATCCTGCTGCGCATCCCGGCGACCGCGGACGGCGATCGGTGCGAGACTCTGGCCCCTGAGTCGACCGCCAACTACGTCCACGACAACTCGGTCGACTTCCTGGACTACGTGCTCTGCCTCAAGAAGCTCAAATAGCCCCCGGTAGCCGAAACTAGGGCTGTCTAGCATCCACGCTAGACAGCCCTAGTTTTGTCTCGACGGCTGATCCCACTGCCCCCGAGGGCCGGCGCGACACGCCGGTAGCCGCATCTACGGATGTCTAGCCTCGCAGCTAGACAGCCCGATACTGTGCGATTCGTGGATCCGGTCCGCAACCCGTACGCCCCGGGCGCCGGTCAGCGCCCGCCCGAGCTCGCCGGGCGGGCGCGGGAACTCGACGTCTTCGAGGTGGTGCTGGAGCGCATCGCGCGCGGCCGCCCGGAACGCAGCCTGATGCTCACCGGCCTGCGCGGCGTCGGAAAGACCGTGCTGCTCAACACCCTCCGCTCGCAGGCCATCGGGCAGCTCTGGGGTAGCGGCAAGATCGAGGCCCGGCCGGACCAGTCCCTGCGCCGCCCGATCGCCGCCGCCCTGCACATGGCGGTCCGCGAGCTGGCCCCCCGGCACCGGGCCCCCGACCGGATCGAGGCGTTCCTCGGGGTGCTCAAGGCGTTCGCCCAGCGGTCCGCGCCGACCGGGCGGGCCGGCGCCGCCCCGAGGCTGCGCGACCGCTGGCAGCCCGGCATCGACGTGCCGGCGGCCACCGGGCGCGCCGACTCCGGGGACATCGAGATCGACCTGGTCGAGCTGCTCAGCGACGCCGCCGCAGTGGCCGGCGACGTCGGCACCGGCATCGCGATCTTCATCGACGAGATGCAGGACCTCGGCGCCGAGGACGTCTCGGCGCTCTGCGCCGCCTGCCACGAGCTGTCCCAGCTCGGTGCCCCGCTGATCGTGGTCGGCGCCGGCCTGCCGCACCTGCCCGCCGTGCTCAGCGCCGCCAAGTCGTACTCCGAGCGGCTGTTCCGCTACCAACGGATCGACCGCCTCGACCGGATCGCCGCCGACCAGGCGCTCTGCGCGCCCGCCGAGCGCGAGGAGGTCGAGTACGAGCCGAAGGCCCTCGACCTGCTCTACGAGAAGTCCGGCGGCTACCCCTACTTCGTCCAGGCGTACGGCAAGGCCACCTGGGACCACGCGCCGCGCTCCCCGATCACCGCAGCGGACGTACGGGTGGCCGCCCCGGAGGCGGAGGCCGAGCTGGCCGTCGGCTTCTTCGGCTCCCGCTTCGAGCGGGCCACGCCGGCCGAGCGCGAGTACATGCGGGCGATGGCGACGCTGTCCCTGGTGGAGGGGGATGTCGGCGGTCGGGACGACATGGACGCCGCGGTGCCGACCGCCGAGATCGCCCGGTCGCTGGGGCGGAAGCCGGCCAGCCTCTCCCCGGCCCGCGACGCGTTGATCAAGAAGGGGTTGATCTACTCCGGGGAGCGCGGGACGGTGGCCTTCACCGTCCCGCACTTCGGCCGGTACCTGCGCACCCAGCCCGCCTGACGGCCCACTGCCCACCGGCGCCCCGGGGACGACGCGTCAGACCTTCGCCCAGGGCGACGGGAAGAGCACCTCGCCGCGCGGCGCGAGGCCGTCGCCGTTGGAGCTGGCGGGCAGGACCAGCGCCTGCCAGGGGTCGCCCAGACCGGACCACGGGCTCGTCAGCCCCAGCCGGTCGGCCCGGGTGAAGCCGAAGCGCCGGTAGAAGGCGGGGGAGCCGAGCACCACCACCAGCCGCTCGCCCAGCTCGGTGGCCGCGTCCAGGCCCGCCTGCACCACCGCCGTGCCGTGCCCGACCCGCTGCCGGTGCGGCGCCACCGCCACCGGCCCGAGGGCCAGCGCGGGGGCGTCCCCGCCGTCGCCCCGCACCCGGACCCGGGTGAGCAGGGCGTACCCGACGACCTCCCCGCCGTACTCGGCGACCATGGCCAGCTCGGGAATCCAGGCGTCGGTGCCGCGCAACTCCTCGACCAGCCCCACCTCTGGCGGCGCCAGGACGTCCGGGCGGGCGAAGGCCGCGGCCAGCACCCGACCCACCGGACCGGTGTCGGCCGGGCCTTCCGGGCGGAGCCGCAGCGTCGTCACCCGGGCGAGGTTACCGCCCGAAGCGGGTCCACCAGCGACTGTCACCGAGATCGGCGTGGCGGTGGGGGCCGTCCGACCTGTCCCGACAGCGAGCGGATCGCGCCGTTGCGGGGGTAGCCGACCGGACGAAGGGGTATGACTATTTCATGAAACCCGTGCGCTCCCTCGCCCGCGTCATGTTGAGCGGCATCTTCGTGGTCAGTGGCGCCCGCAACTTCCACAACCCTGGTCGGCTGGTCCCGGCCGCGAAGCCGGTCACCGACCGGGTCGCCCCGTTCATCCAGCAGGTCGCCCCCAGCCTGCCCACCGACGCCGAGACGCTGATCAGGGTCAACGCGGCCACCCACCTCGTCGGCGGCCTGATGCTGGCCACCGGCAGGTTCGCCCGGCCGGCCGCGCTGCTGCTCGCCGGCACGCTGATTCCGACCACCGCCACCGGCCATCCCTTCTGGAGCAACGACGACCCGGCCCAGCGGGCACAGAACCAGGCCCATTTCCTGAAGAACCTCGGGCTCTTCGGGGGGCTGCTGCTGGCCGCCGCCGACAGCGGTGGCAAGCCGGGCCTGCGGTGGCGCGCCGGCCACCGGATCGACCACTCGCGACGGTCCGTGCGGCGCGCGGTCAGCACCGCCCGCCGCGAGGCCCGGATCGCCGTACGCTCGGCGGCTGCCGCCCGCCGCCTGCCCGGCTGACCTGCGGCTCTCCACCCCCTCCCGGCCCCCGCTGCCGCCCCCGTAGAAAATCACCTGAACCACCCGCTAGGCGTTAACGCGGTGGAAATGTCAAAAACATGTGTGGGATCGGACACGGTCGCATAACGCGGGAGGCATCAACGTGAGGCGCCGTTCTAGGCTGCCTGCTGGACCTGGACGGGTAGGACGATCTTGGTACGGGGGTGGCCACGCCATGCCGGCGACCGTCGGACGACGGATGGACCGCCTCGCCCCGGTCCGCCGCATGACCCGTGGCCTCGACCGCAGGACTGCCGTCCGCGCGGGGGTCATCGCCACCGTCGCCTACGCCGCGTGGCTCGCCGTCGGCGCCTTCGGGCGGCCGTACAACTTCTTCGACATGAAGATCTACCACGGCGCGGTGGTGTGGTGGGCGAGCGGCCATGACCTGTACGAATTCATCGCCCCCTCCACCACGTTGGGCTTCACGTACCCGCCGTTCGGGGGCCTGGTCATGCTGCCCATGGCGCTGGTCCCGGTGGCGGCCGCCGGGTGGCTGAACGCGCTGGCCAGCATCGCCGCGCTGGCGCTGGTCCTGGCCGCGCTGCTGCGGCCGATCGTGGACCGGCTCGGCTGGCCGTTGTGGTTCACCGTCGGCATCGCGACGCCGATGGCGGTGGCCATCGAGCCGGGCCGGGAGACCCTCGGGTACGGGCAGGTCAACCTGCTCCTCTTCGCCCTGATCATGGCCGACATGGTCGGGCTGCGCTGGCGGGCGAGGCGCGGCACCCGGTTCGACCCGGCCGACAGTCCGCTGCGCCGGTTCGTGTTCAGCGGCGTCTGGGCCGGGGCCGGCATCGGCCTGGCCACCGCGGTCAAGCTGACCCCCGCGCTGTTCATCGCCTACCTGATGATCACGCGGCAGTGGCGGGCGGCAGCCACTGCGATCGGCACCACCGTCGGGGTCACCCTCGCCGGCTTCGCCCTCGTGGGCACCGAGTCGCGGACGTACTTCGGCGGCGTGCTGTGGCAGACCGAGCGGGTCGGCGCCGCCGACATGACCCCGAACCAGTCGCTCGCCGGTCTGCTGGCCCGCCTCTACGACTCGATCGAGACGCCCGGCCTGCTCTGGCTGTCGTTCTCGGTGCTGGTGCTGGCGCTCGGGCTGTCCCGGGCCGCCACCGCCCGCGCCGACGGCGACGAGTTGACCGCGTTCACCCTGGTCGGGCTCACCGCCAACGTGATCAGCCCGATCTCGTGGTCGCACCATCTCGTGTGGGTGATCCCGGCGATCATCGTGCTCGCCGACGCCGCCGTACGGCGCCGGGAGGCCAGCCGCGGCCTGGCGCAGCGCGCAGGTCAGGTGTTCCCGTACGGCGGGGTGCCGGGGGTCAACGCCCTGCGCCCGCCGATCTGGTACCCCACGCTGACCGGGCTCCGGCACGGCGTGGCCGCGGTCGGGCTGTACCTGTTGTTCCTCGTCTCGCCCATCTGGCCGTACGAACACCAACTCCCCGAGGTGTCGCACTACCAGGACGGCCTCTTCGGGGCGCTCATGGAGAACTCGCTGGCCGTGGCGCTGATCGTGCTGGTCGCCGCGCTGCCCTGGCGGCCGGGCGCCGAGCCGGCCTTCTACGCCGACCGGCTGGGCCGCACCGCCTCGGCGTACGCCCGCCGCTGACCGGCAGCCGGCCGATGCGCCTGCCGACCGACTTCGGCCCGCCGACCGACTTCGGCCCGCCGGCGGAACGAACTCGACCTGCCGCACGCGGCCGCCCCGGGCGGGCCGCCCGGGGCGCGGGCGTGACCGGCGGAGAGCACCCCGGCGGCCACCCGGCGTCAGGGGCAGTTGACCCACTCCTCCGTGCCGTCGGCGAAGACCTGCCGCTTCCAGATCGGCAGCCGGGCCTTGACCTCGTCGACCAGCCGGGCACAGGCGGCGAACGCGGCGGACCGGTGCGCGGTGCTCACGGCCGCGACCAGGGCCACGTCGCCGATCCCGAGCGGGCCGACGCGGTGCGACACCGCGACCGCGTACACGTCGGGGTCGGCGGCGACCTCGGCGGCCACCTCCCGGAGCACGGCTGCGGCGCTCGGGTGACCCTCGTACTCCAGGCTGGTGACCGCGCGGCCGTGGTCGTGGTCGCGGACGACGCCCTGGAACGACACCACCGCGCCGGCCCGCCGGTCGGCGACCGCCTCCTCGTGCGCGGCCAGGTCCAGCGGCTCGTCCGTCACGGTGCCGAAGACCGCCACGGTGCCGAAGTCCGTCGCCGCGCCCGCGTCCCCGCCGAGGGGGCTGCCCGTGGCCACGCCCGCTCCGCCGGAATCCGGGGCGCCCGTCACCACGCCCGCTCCCCGGGCTGGAGGGGCAGCGGCACGACCGGCACCCGGTCGCCCGGCTCCCCGGTGGTGCCGGGGCGGATGACCGCGAACCCGTCCGCGCCGGCGAGCCCGCGCAGCATCGCCGAGCCGACGTGGCGCACCGGGTGAGCGGTGCCGGCCATCCGGTCCAGCCGGACCAGGGCCAGGTGCGTGTAGTCGCCCCGCCCCGGCACCGGCTCGGCGAGCGTGGCGTGCGGCAGCACCGGCTCCGGCCGGCCCGACAGGCCGGCGAGCAGGGGCGCCACCAGCGACACGAGCGCGACGATCGCCGACTGCGGGTTGCCGGGGAGGCCGGCGACGAAGCGGACCCGACCGTCCGGGTCGGTGAGCCGGGCGAGCAGCATCGGGAATCCGGGACGGACCGCCACCGTGTTGACCACGTAATCCGCGCCGAGTTCCGCGAGCGCGGGGTGCAGGTGGTCGACCGGGCCGTGCATCGTGCCGCCCGTCGTGCAGACCAGGTCGGCCTCGGCCAGCGCCGCGCGCAGCGCCCCGACGTGCGCCGGCAGCGTGTCCGCCACCGGGCCGGTCACGTCGGCCGGGCGCACCTCGCAGCCGTACCGGCGCAGCCAGGCCGGCACGGCGGGGCCGAGGGCGTCGCGGACCCGGCCGGCGGCCGGCGGGCCGGAGGTCAGCAGCTCGTCGCCGAAGACCAGCAGCGCGGCCCGTGCCCGGCGGCGCATCCGCAGGGTGTCGTGCCCGCAGGAGGCGGCCAGGCCGATCAGCGCCGGGTCGACCGGTGTGCCGGCCGGGAGCAGTTCCTCACCGGCGTACGCTTCCTCGCCCGGTCGCCGCCACTCGGGGTGCGGCCGCGGCGTGCCCGCGATGCGGCCGTCGGCCGTCCGGGTGGACTCCTCGACCCTCAGGATGGCGGTGACCCCCTCGGGCACCATCGCGCCGGTGGCGATCTCGACCGTCGTGCCGTCCTCGGCGAGCGGCGGCGGGCTGCCCCCGGCCAGTACCCGGCCGACCACCCGCCACGGCCCGTCGCCCCGCACGGCCCAGCCGTCGACGCTGGAGGTGGGGAACGCGGGCAGATCGGTGGCGGGGGCCAACGGCTCGGCGAGGGTGAGTCCGTCGGTGTCGGCGAGCGGCCGATCGACGGCGGGCAGCGCGGCGGACCGACCGG
The DNA here is from genome assembly GCF_039871625.1 of Micromonospora sp. B11E3. Classification (NCBI taxonomy): domain Bacteria; kingdom Bacillati; phylum Actinomycetota; class Actinomycetes; order Micromonosporales; family Micromonosporaceae; genus Micromonospora; species Micromonospora sp. B11E3. The sequence goes on from NZ_JBDPMC010000010.1 coordinate 112,207, forward strand.
CCCCGTACGCCCGGGCCCGGGCCTCCGCCCAGTCCACCACCGACGGTACGGCGGCCCGCTCCGCGGCGGACGCGGTTTCCGTGCTCAACGGTGCCGTTCCTCCGTTCGCGACCGCGGGGCGGCTCCCCGCGTCCACCGGGCGAGCCTATCGCCGGACGGCCCGCCCTGCCGGTTCAGTGGTCTCCGCCACGCAGCTGGTCGACGGCGTGGGTCAGGATCGGCCCGAGCACGGCGAGCCCGTCGCGAGCTCCGCCGGTCGAGCCGGGCAGGTTGACCACCAGCATCCGGCCGACGACCCCGGCGACGCCCCGGGAGAGCGCCGCGGCGGGCACCCTGTCCCGGCTGTACGCCCGGATCGCCTCGGCGATGCCGGGAATCTCGTAGTCCAGCAACCCGCGCGTCACGTCCGGGGTCCGGTCGGTGGGGGTGATCCCCGTCCCGCCGCTGGTCAGCACCACGTCGATCCCGTCGGCCCGGGCGGCCCGCAGCGCCGCCGCGACCGGCTCGCCGTCGGGCACCACCACCGGCTCCTCCACCTGGCAGCCCAGCTCACGCAGCCCCGCGACCAGCAGCGGGCCGCTCGTGTCGGCGTAGACGCCGGCGGAGGCGCGGTTGGAGGCGACCACCACCCGGGCGCGGATCACGGCCGGCCCTCCGGCCGCAGCCACCGGCCGGTCTTGCCGCCCTCCTTGCGGAGCACCCGTACCGCGTCGACCGACGCCGCCGGGTCCACCGCCTTGACCATGTCGACCAGGGCGAGCCCGGCGACCGCGACGGCGGTGAGGGCCTCCATCTCCACCCCGGTCCGATCGGCGGTGCGCGCCGTGGCGGTGATCTCGACGGTGTCCTCGGTCAACGCCAGGTCGACGGCGACCCCGTGCAACGCGATCGGGTGGCAGAGCGGGATCAGGTCCGGGGTGCGCTTCGCACCCATGATGCCGGCGAGCCGGCCAACGGCGAGCGCGTCACCCTTGGGCAGCCCGTCCCGCCGGAGCAGGTCGATCACCTCGGGCGTGGTACGCAGGCGGCCGGCGGCCACCGCTAGCCGACCGGAGACCTCCTTGGCGGAGACGTCGACCATGCGGGCGGCGCCGGCCGCGTCGACGTGGGTGAGCTGCGCGGGTTCGGTCACGGCGGCGAGCCTATCGTCCGGGTACGACGCCCACCGGTTACCGGTGTCCGCCCGGCCGCGCCGGTCGCGGCGTCCGGCAGGGGCGACGACGGCGGCCAGAGGTGCCCTGCGGCGAGCGAAGGGTACGAGGCATGCGAAGGGTACGAGGCATGCGGAGGGTACGAGGCATGCGGAGGGTACGAGGGGCGGCACCCGGACCAGATGGCCGTGGTGCGACGCGACCACGGTTTCCCGGGTGCCGCCCCTTCCCTGTCGACCCGCCGCCGGCCGCTGGGGACCCCCGACGGCGGGCGCTGTCGTCGACCCGGTCCTGCCCCGGCCAGAACCACCCCCGTACGGTCGACGGGGAGGGACGCTACAAAGCGCGGCGATAAGAAAACGATAAGTCGCGTCTTCCCTCGTCAGCCGCCGGACGGCCCGCCCTCCTCGGCGTCTGCCGCCGGCTGGGCGAGCCGGTTCCGCATCTCGAAGCGCTCGGGTACGCCCATCCGCTCGAAGATCGCCAGAGCGCGCCGGCGGTACCGGCGGGCCTCGTCGGGGTCGTCCCCGGCGAGGTGGTCGGCCAAGGCGGCGAGTGCCCGGCCCTGCTCGTAGGGGTGGGCGACGCGGGTGGCCAGTTCCAGCGCCCGCCGGTGCATCGTCACCGCCTCCGCCTGGTCACCCAGGGCGGCGAGGGTCAGGCCGAGGTGGTTCAGGGCGCCACACTGGGCGTGCGGCTCCCCGTAGTCCCGGGCAAGTTCCAGCGCCAACTCGTGCTGGCGTCTCGCCTCCGACAACCTCCCCATGCCCCGATAGGCCACCCCGAGGTGATTGCGTGACTCGGGCTCACCGTAACCGTGCCCGGTCCTCTCCCGTAGTACCAGCGACGCTTCCAGCAGGCGTGCCGCGGAAGCGAATCGGCCCATCCGGTTCTTCACGGCCGCGACGTGACTCAGGGCGCTCATCGTGTGGTAGACGTTTTCCTGCCTCCTGGCCCACCAGAGCCGGATGCGGTGCAGCCGAAGGGCTTCCTCGTACTGACCAGAGGCCGCCAGGGCCAATCCGTAATTGGGCAGGATGGACACCACCAGCGGGCTGCCCATCGCCGCCGCCTCCCTGAGCGACTGCGCTCCCAGAGAAACCGCTCGCCGCATGTCTCCTCGGAGCCAGTGGACGCCGATCAGGTTCGCGCGGTAGAGAAGCACGCTGAGTTGGTCGCCGATGGCAACGTGATGGTCTATCGCCGAACGGAGCAGGTTCACGGCCGCCTCGTGATCGCCGGTCCGGCCGCACGCGGAGGCGAGATAGTTCTTCATCATCGCGGACGCGCGCCGGTGCTGGGTCTTGTCCGCGGCGAAGAGAGCATGACGGTGGGTGAACAGGATGTCGTCGAAATAGCTGTGCATGTAGTAGAAGCGCCAGACCGTCCGGGCGAGCTGCCAACCATAGTCGTGGTGCCCGCGCTGCGCGGCAAACGCGATCAGGGCGTTCAGGTTCGTCCGCTCGACCTCGAACCACTGCACGTCGGGCCGGCCGATCTCGCCGACGAGGTCGGGCCGCGCGACCGGAGGCACCTCCGCCAGATCCCTGCGCAGGTTGACGTCCAGAGGTTCGGCGGCCAGCAGGGACGCGTGGAACACGTGGTTGAGGAGCCGCGCCTCGGCTGCCCGCCGCTCGGCCTCGTCGTCCTGTTCGAGGGCGAGCTGGGCGCCGAACTGGCGCACCAGGTCGTGCATCCGGTAGCGGTCGGTCTCGAACTCCTCCACCAGGTGCCGCTCGGCCAGCTCGTCCATCAGGCCACCGGCGACGGGCAGCGGCAGGTCGGCCAGCGCCGCTGCCATCGCCACGGTCAGGTCGTCGCCGGGATGCAGGGCCAGTGCGCGGAACAGTCTCTTGGTGGTGTCCTCCAGCGGTTCGTACGATGCGGCGAACGCACTCCTGACGCTCTGCTCACCCACGCCGATCCGGCTCAGCAGCGGAGTCCCGGCGGCAAGCCGGTTGGCCAGGTCGGACATCCGCCAACCCGAACGAGCGGCGAGCCGGGAGCCTGCGAGCCGGATGGCCAGGGGCAGGTGGCCGCACCGTCGCACCACCTCCGCGGCGGCTTCCGGCTCCGCTTCGACCCGTCCCGGGCCGGCCGTCAGCGACAGGAGCCTGATTGCCTCCCGCGGTGTCATCACCGGTAGGAACTCCGGCGGACCGGTCTCCAGATCGGGCAGCTGCCGGCGGGACGTGACCAGCACAACCGTCCCCGGCGCGGCGGGCAGCAGGGGAAGCACCTGTTGCCTGCTCGCCGCGTTGTCGAGGACGAGGACGACCTTCCGCAGCGCCAACTCCTGCCGCCAGAGCTCCTGCCGGTCCACGAAGTCCGCGGGGATCTTGCCGCCCTGCACGCCGAGCTGACGAAGCAGGGTGACCAACGCGACCGCCGGCTCCACCGGCGCCTTCTCCCCATGCCCGCAGAGGTCGATGAAGAGCTGGGCGTCCGGGTAACGGACCGCCAGTCGCCGGGCGAGGTGCAGGGCGAGGGTCGTCTTGCCGCTGCCGGCCATGCCACTGATCACGTGAACGGCGGATATGCGTGACTCGACGCGGCGCGTCTCCGCCGTGATCCGGGCGATCACCTCGTCCCGGCCGACGAAGTCCGTGACGCTCCGTGGCAACCAGTCCGTCGACCGGGCACGCCCGGCCGCGCCCACGTGGGTTGGTGGCTCTGCCGCGCGGACGGCGGCTGGCTCCTTCCTGACGAAAGTGACCGAGGGGGCCACGACCCCCCGAGCGGGGGCGCCGGCAACCGGCCTGGGCAGCGGCGCCCGGGCGATGATCGCGGCGCGGAGCCGCTGCATCTCCTCGCCGGGCTGGAGCCCGAGCTGCGCGGACAGGACATCACGGGCGCCGTCCCAGGCCACCAGGGCGCCCGCCGCGTCTCCACTCTCGTAGAGGGCCCTGACCAGCAGGGCGTGTGCCCGCTCGTGCAGGGGGTGCGTCTGCACATGCTGGCGCAGCAGCGACAGGGCGCCATGGGGTCGCCCCACCTCGATCCTCAGTTCGGCGAGAAGTCCGACCGCGTCCGCGTAGCCCTGAGCGACCACGTCCTTGTGCGCGGCGAGCACGGTGCCGAGCGGCAGACCCGTCAGCACGGGGCCGCGGCACAGTCGCAGCGCTGCCACCAGGGTCTCCTCGGCCTGGCCGAAGTCGCCCGCCTCCACCCGCTCGCGCGCCCGGCGGCATTCCCGAAGGAAGCGAAAGCTGTCGATCCGGTCCTCCTCCAACCGCAGCCGGTACCCGTGCCCTTCGCGGGCGATGAGGCCACGACCTTGGTCGGTCGCGTCGAAGGTGCGACGCAGGTTGGCGGCGTAGGTGCGCACGTTGGCCACTGCAGAGGGGGGCGGGGAGTCGGGCCAGATCTCGTCGATCATCGTCTCCCGGGACACCAGGCGGCCCGGTGCCGTGGCGAGCATCGCCAGCACCACCTGCTGCTTGGGCGTCCCCAACCCGAGCCTGGTCGGTCCGCAGCGAACCTCCAGGGCGCCCAGGAGCCGAACCCGCACCACCCATGCCTCCTTGTGGGAAAAGGCTCACGAAGACGAAACAATGCCGAATTCTATATGAATTGCCCGCGAATCAGGGGCACGCCGATATGCCGAGACAAACCCGAGCAAAGTATTACGAAAAGCGCGACCAAGACGAGGGCCGGCAAGAGACACTAACAAGAAGCTACGACAATTCTCCGCTCCGTTAGGGCCGGCAAGACCCAGAGCCCGCCGCCACCACGGCAGTTACTCGGCACCCTTGCTGGAGAGACACCCCGGCCACTCCGATAATCGAAGCAGGAACCCACGCGGGTTGGGCATTGAGTTTTCACACAGGAACTCTGAGTAACAGGGCGGCCTGGTCTTGCCGCATACTGCGCATATGGACACAGAATGCCCCGAACACGGCCGAAAGGGCATAACATCTGCTCGTCGGCCAGGCCCGGGCAGGCGTCGACCTCGAAGATCCTCAGACGGAAGGTGGCAGCCATGAAGGCTCACGACTGGCTCTGACCGGGCCCTTCACCCGCGACCTGACCGGCCGTAAAGTCCGAGACACGCACTGCCAGAAATCGCCTGCGGCAGAGGATGGGACGTGACCCGGACCGTCAACAACGACAGTGAGACCGATCGGCGGCTGGTGCTGCTTGTCGGTCTCGTCGTGTTCACCGCCGCGGTGGCGATCCTTCTCAGCCTTCATTTCCTCCGGCGCGTAGGCGCGCCGACCACACACGATCTCGCCACCGCGGCGACGGTCACCTTCCTCGTCGCCGTGGGAGCGACGGTCAACGTCCGGGTGCGTATCCGGGCCACGACCCACGGCATCTCCTGGACGGAGGTCGCCGCGATCATCGGGCTCGCCGTGGCGCCCGTGCCCTGGGTGATCCTCGCGACCGGCCTCGGTGTCGGCATAGCCCGCGCGATCGTCCGGGTGACACCCATCAAGCTCGCGTTCGGCGTGGCGAAGGACACCGTCACCGCCGCGGCCGGCGGGCTCGTGCTGCTGCTGGCCGGCTGGTCCTGGCCGATGACCGGCCCCCTCCACCGCGCCGTGCCGACCCTCGTCGCGGCGTACCTGGTCCTCGTGGTGCTGGACGAGGCGCTGACCTTCCCGGTCATCGCCCTCGCCACCCGGACCCAGATACGGGCGCTCTTCACCGAGCACTACGACCTTCGCATCGCGAGTGCCATCGCCAGGTTCCTGGTGATCGTCTGCACCCTGCTGATCCTCAACCACAACCCGAGCTTCCTCATCGTCGTGCCGCCACTGGTGTTGAGCCTGCATCTCGCGTACTCCAGCCGGGTCCGCAGCCGCGCGGAACGGGACGCGTGGCAGCGGCTGGCGCGCACCACGGACGCGCTCAACGTCGTCGACCTCGACAAGGTCCTCACCACCGCCGTCACCCAGGCCGCCGAACTCTTCTCCGCCGACGAGGTCGAGATCGCGCTCCGCGAGGGTGACCGGACGGTCCGCGGCGCCGCCGGCGCGCTTACCTACGACGGTCCGGCCGAGCGGACCAGCGAGGTGGACGGGTCGGTGATCGAGGTACGCCTGGAGGGGCACGACCGCAGCGTCGACCTCGGCGTGCTCCGGTTGCGCTTCCGGGGTCCGGTCCAGCTCTCCGAGCGGGAGCAGTACACCCTGCGTACCTTCGCCTCGGCGCTCTGCACGGCGGTCCGCAACGCCCAGGCGTACGCCGAACTGGCCCGCGTCGCCGAGGAGCACGCGTACGCGGCGACCCACGACGCGCTGACCGGGCTGGCCAACCGTCGACAGCTGCTGGAGCAGGGCGGCGAGCAGCTCGACGCCCGGCGCGCAGACGGGATCACCGCGCTGGTGCTCGTCGACCTCAACCACTTCAAGGAGGTCAACGACACCCTCGGCCACGCCGCCGGGGACCGGGTCCTCACCCAGGTCGCCGACCGGCTGTGCGGGGCGGCCCAGACGGGCGACCTGGTGGCCCGCCTCGGCGGCGACGAGTTCGCCGTACTGCTGCGCGGCCTGCCGGCCCCGGCGGTTGCCGCGCACCGGGCGGAGGCGCTGCTCGCCGCCCTGCACGAGCCGCTCGACCTGGACGGCATGCGGATCAGCGTGGAGGCCAGCGGCGGCATCGCCGTCGCCCCGACCAGCGGCGGGATGCCCGAGCTGCTGCGCCGCGCCGACGTGGCGATGTACCAGGCGAAGCGGGCCGGCCAACGGATCTCCACGTACGCCCCGACGCGGGACACCGGCGACCTCGGCCGGCTGACCCTCGGCGGGGAGCTGCCCCGCGCGGTCGCCGACCAGGAGTTCACCGTCAACTTCCAGCCCATCGTCGACCTGGGCACCGGCGAGGTCACCGGCGCGGAGGCGCTGGCCCGGTGGCGCCACCCCGTCCACGGGCTGATCGACCCGCTGCGCTTCCTGGAGGCGGTGGAACGCTCCGGCCTGCTCCCGGCGTTCGCCGAGGCCATCCTCGACCAGGCGCTGATCGCGGCGGGCAGCTGGCGCAAGGCCGGCTTCGACCTGCCCGTGGCGGTCAACGTGTCGCCACGCAGCCTGCTCGACGCCCGCTTCCCCGGTTCCGTGCTGGCCCGGCTGCGCGCCCACGACCTGCCGCCCGACCGGCTCGTCCTCGAACTGACCGAGACGCTGACGCTCAGCCAGCTCGACGTCGTCGACCGGGTGCTCAGCCGGCTGCGGGACGAGGGCGTACGCCTGGCCCTCGACGACTTCGGCACCGGCTACTCCTCGCTCTCCCTGCTCTCCCGCATCCCTGTGCACGAACTGAAGATCGACCGCAGCTTCGTGATGGCGATGGAGGGGTCGGCCGAGGCCGCCGTCATCCGGTCCACCCTCGACCTCGGCCGCAGCCTCGGCCTCGTCGTGGTCGCCGAGGGCGTGGAGAGCGAGCCGCAGCGCCGCACGCTCTGGGACCTGGGCTGCGCCGCCGGACAGGGGCACCTGTTCGGGCGCCCCGTGTCGGCCGGATCACTGCTCTCCACCCTGCGGCGCGGCTTCGACAGACGCCCCGGTGCCCTGGCGCCCCCGCTGCACGACGTGGGCGCGGTGGTCCGACTCCCCGCCGGCCGGCGGCAGGCCGGCCGGGGCCGCGGGGAGCGTCTGCCACACTTGCCCGCGTGACCGCCGCCGTCGACGACCGGACCGCCCGTACGCCCGGCAGCTGGCGGCGGGTGGACGCTGCCGCCGGCGGCCTCGGCCTCGACCTGGGCCTGTACGCCGCCTCGGCCGTGTTCGCCGCGGTCACCGCCGGCACCTCGACCCTGCTGCCGCACCGCGCCTGGGGAGCGGTGGCGGCGGTCGGGTACCTCCTCGCCGCGCTCGCCGTCGCCGGCCAGTTGGCCGCCCGCCGCCGCGACCCCGGCTCGGCGCTCGCCGGGCTGCCGGCCCGCTGGGCGGTCACCGGCTTCGCCTGGGCCACCACCGCCCTGCTGCCCCTGATCTGGCAGGGCGCGCAGCGGGCGGCCGGCCGCACCGACCGGGCGCAGGAGGAGGTCGTCGTCGTCGAGCACGCCGCCGCCCGGCTGGTGGACACCGGCACCCCGTACCTCGGGCACGACGCGATCGCCGCGCTCCCCGCCGACGAGCGGCTGCTCGGCTACACCCCGTACCAGCCGGGGATGGCGGTGTTCGGCCTGCCCCGCGCCCTCGCCGACGGTTGGTGGACCGACGCGCGGGTGTGGTTCGCGGTGGGCACGGCCGTGGCCCTCGCTCTGGCCGTGCGCGCCCTGCGTCCCCCGCACGGGGCCGGCCACGGCCCGTTGGCGGCGGCGGTGCTGCGCGGCGTGCAGGCCGCGACCGTACTGCCGGTCTGCGCCCTCACCCTGGCCACCGGCGGCGACGACCTGCCCGTGCTCGCTCTGTGCCTGCTGGCCCTCGCCTTCGCCGCCGCCGGCCGCCCCGGCCGGGCGGGCCTCGCGATCGGGCTCGCCGGCGCGCTGAAGCTCTTCGCCTGGCCGGTCGCGCTCGTGCTGATCGCCTGGGCGGCGACCCGCCGGTCCACCGTGCGACTCGCCGCCGGCGCGCTCGGCGTACCGGCGCTCGCCCTCGTCCCGGCCCTGCTCGTCGACCGCGACGCGCTGGTCGAGAACGTGCTGCGCTTCCCCCTCGGCCACGGCCTGGTCACCAGCCCGGCGCAGTCCCCGTTTCCCGGGCACCTGATCGCGACCGCGCTGCCCGCCGGCCGGGTGGTCGCCGCCGCGCTGCTCGTCGCGGCCGGCGTCGGGATCGCCGTCCGGCTGCTGCGCCGCCCGCCCCGCACGGCCGTCGCCACCGCCGCGATCTGCGGGTACGGGCTGCTCGCCGCGATCCTGCTGATGCCCTCGACCCGCTTCGGGTACCTGCTGTACCCGATCGCCCTGCTGGCCTGGGCCCCCGCCCTGGCCGGAGGCGTCCGGCGGTCCGCCGCCACCCCCTGACCGGGCCGGTTCCCGCCGAGTGCCCGCGCGGGCCGGCCGGCAGGGCGTACACCTTAGGAATGAGGATCTACCGTAACCGGGACGAAGCCGGCCGGATACTCGCCGACCGGCTCGCGGGACTGACCGGGCAGCGGGACGTCACCGTGCTCGGGCTGGTCCGCGGTGGGGTGCCGGTGGCCCAGGTCGTCGCCGAGCGGCTCGGCACACCCCTCGACGTGCTGGTGGTACGCAAGCTCGGCGTGCCCTGGGCGTCCGAGGTGGCCTTCGGCGCGCTCGGCCCGAACGGGGTCCGGGTGCTCAACGAGATGGTGGCCGACCGGCTCACACCCGAGGACATCGCCGAGGTGCAGCGCCGCGAGCAGGCGGAACTGGAGCGACGCGAACGCCTCTACCGCGCCGGCCGACCACCGCTGGAGCTGACGGGACGCACCGCCGTCATCGTCGACGACGGCCTGGCCACCGGCGCCACCGCCCGCGCCGCGGTCGCCGTGTCCCGGCAACTCGGCGCCCGCCGGGTGGTGGTCGCCGTCCCCGTCGGCTCCCAGCAGGCGTTCGAGATGCTGTCCGCCGAGGCCGACGAGGTGATCTGCGACCAGCGGCCCGTCGACTTCGGCGCGGTCAGCCAGTACTACGAGGACTTCCGCGAGGTTTCCGACGACGAGGTGACCGAGGCGCTTGCCGCGACCGCGTGACGGAACCGGGTACCTTCGGGTAATGCAGCTCACCTGTCCCAAATGCCACGGAGACATGCGCCAGTACGAGCGCAGCGGAGTCGTCATCGACCAGTGCGGCGAGTGCCGGGGAATCTTCCTCGACCGCGGCGAACTGGAGAAGCTGTTCGAGGCGGAGGCGAACTGGAACCGTCAGCAGGCGGCGGCCGCCCCGACCTCGGCACAGCCGGCCCAGGCGCCCGGCGGGTACCCGCCGCCCCCGCCTCCGCCGCCCGCGCACCAGGCGCACCCGCCGCACCAGCCCGGCTACGGCGCGGTGCCGCCGCCCCCACCCCCGCCGCCCGCGCACGGCTACCCGCCGGCGCCCGCGCCGGCGTACGGCGGGCACTACGGCTACCACGGCCACTACCGCCGCAAGAAGCACCACGGCTTCCTCGGCGAACTGTTCGACTGAGCCGGTCGCCGGCCGTGGTCCCTGGCCGCCGACGTGCCGCACGGGGTGGTTCGTGCGAGGCTGCGTCACATGACAGCCGTCGACCAGCACGAGGCCCTGGCCCAGGCGTACGCCGGCGTCACCGCCGTGGTGGCCCCGCTCGGCGACGAGGATCTGCAACGGCCGACCCGGTGTCGGGGCTGGCACGTCGCCGACCTGCTGTTCCACCTGCTCTGCGACGCCCAGCGGGCGCTGGTCGCGCTCGCCAGTCCCGCCGACGGCCCGGCCGTCGTCGACGGCGTCACCTACTGGCGCGCGTTCCCGTCCGGCGGAGACGGCGCGGCCCGCCACGCCTGGTGGGCCCGGCGCTCGGCCGCCGCCTTCGACCGGCCGAGCGGTGTGGTCCGGGTCTGGACGGACACGGCCCCCGCCGCCGTCCGGGCCGCCGGCGTGGCCGCCCCGGCCGGCTTCGTCACCACCCAGGGGTACGTGCTCCGCGTGCCGGACCTGCTCGCCACGCTCACCACCGAGGCGGTCCTGCACCACCTCGACCTGGTGGTGGACCTCCCGGACGCCCCGCCGCCCGCCGAGCTGCCGGTCCGGGTCGCGGTGACCTCCCTGGCGGGCCTGCTCCCCGACGACGCGGTCCGCCCGGCCGACTGGGGCGACCGCGAGTTCCTGCTCAAGGCCGCCGGCCGGGTGCCGCTGACGGATTCCGACCGGCTCGCGCTCGGCGAGGCCGCCGGCTGGTTCCCGCTGATCGGCTGACCGCGCGTCCGACCATCGCGGCCGTCCGGGCGTCCGCCAGCCCCTCCAGGGCCGACCTGATCAGACGATGGCCATGTCGACGAAGCGGGACAGGTGGAGTTGCGCGGCCACGGTGATGCTGTCCGTCGGCCCGTTTCTGTGCTTGGCCACGATGAAATCCGCTTCACCCGCCCGCGGGGACTCCTTGTCGTAGTAGTCGTCCCGGTGCAAAAGTATCACAACGTCAGCATCTTGCTCAATCGAGCCAGACTCGCGCAAATCGGACAATTGAGGCCGCTTGTCCGTACGCTGCTCCGGACCACGGTTGAGCTGGCTCACCGCGATAACCGGGCACTCGACCTCCTTGGCCAGCAGCTTGAGGCCACGGGACAGGTCCGCGACCTCCTGCTGTCGGCTCTCGGTGCGCTTCGGCGACGTCATGAGCTGGAGATAGTCGACCACGATCAGCTTGAGGTCGTGCTTCTGCTTGAGCCGGCGCGCCTTGGCCCGGATCTCCATCAGGTTCATGCTCGGCGTGTCGTCGACGAAGAGCGGCGCCTCGCTGATCTCGCCCATGCAACGGGCCAGCTTCGTCCAGTCGTCGTCCGAGAGCTGCCCGCTGCGCAGCACGTGCAGCGGCACCCGGGCCTCGGCCGAGAGCAGTCGCATGACGATCTCGACCTTGCTCATTTCCAGTGAGAAGATCGCCGACGCCTGGTTGGCCCTGATGGCCGCGTTCCGGGCGAAGTCCATCGACGCCGTGCTGTTGTGCGTCGGGATCATCGCGTGGCTGGCCAGGTAGAGGTGATCCGGGTTGTCGACGGTGACGCACCGGACCGGCACGCTCGGAACGGGCCGGACGTCCACGATGAACCGGGACGTCGTCCGGACGTCGGACGACGTCCGCCGCCGCGCCACGTGCGCCGCGTGCTTCCGTTCCAACCGGAAGATCCGGTCGGGGGTGGAGAAGTTCAAGGTGTACGCCGTGGAGGAGTCAGCGGTCCGGTCGGGTACCGCCTTCTCGTTGACCGTGCACCGGTAGCCCAGGCTGACGACCAACTCCCGAACGTCCTCGGCGAGTCGCCGGGAGGTGGAGGTGTACTGGAGGTTGCCGGCCGGTGCGACCGTGCCGTCGGTGTCCATGAGGCCGGCGAGCAGGGCCCGGCGCTGCGCCTCGGAGGCCCGGAGGTAGTCCCGGGGGATGTGCTTGTCGGCGGCCACACCCGCCTGGCGGAGCAGCGCCAGGAACGAGCCGTGCCGGGTGCGGCAGTCGGCGCAGCGCAGGATCTGCGGGTTCTCGCGGAGGGCGCGGGTGGAACGCCCGCAGTTGGCGCAACTGCCGTCCGCTCGCCTCGCTGTCGGAGGCAGCAGGATCGTGTAGGCCATCGGGCCGCTCGGCCGGACGACGAACCCGTCCCGCTCGACGTGGTCGATCATCTCGGGGTCGGCGGTGCTGAAGCGGCTCGCGCCGGTGTGCCCGCCGCCGAGCCAGACGCCCAGCGTGTACGGCGGGACGACGAGGTCGCGCTCCGGAAGGCGGAGCGGCCCGCAGTTCTCCACGGCATGGTTGAGCCGACGATCCGTCGTGTCGGTACGCAGGGTGGCCGCGATCTGGGCCGTGGTGACCACCCCGTCGTGGTGCGCCCGGGCTCCCGTCTTGACCTGCCGCTCGGCTCGCTCCAGCAGACCGTTCAGCAGCGGTCCGGCCGGGTAGCCCGGGGCCGTCCAGTTCCGGGCCTTGCCGGCGCGGGTCACCGGCCGGCTGATCCGGCTGTCGGACCCGACCTGCCGGGCGACCGTGTGCAGGACGTTCCGGAACTCCGGGCACACCTGTTCCAGAGTCTCCGCGAGGGTCACCGGTCTCCGGCCGTCCGCGCCGATGGCGGCGTGCGCGGCCCGCACCTTTGCCAGCGAGGACTCTGGCCAGTACTGGCGGACGCGCTGTGCCGGCTGCCGCCGGCTCGCCCTGGTGGTCGTCTTCCACAGGTGCTCGGCGTCGGCCACGATGATCGTGCCGTCCGAGAACTCGACCTCGTAGCAGGGGCGGCCGTGCATGACGTCGAACGCGGCGGTCACCGTGGTCGGGCTGCCGTCCGCGGCGAGCAGCTGGTCGCCGACGGTCACCTCGCCCATGGTCGTCCATCCGTCGGGCGTCGGCAGCGGCGTGTCGAGGGCCAGCGCCTTGCCCAGACCCGGCCGGCCGGCCACGATGATCAATTGCCCTGGGTGCAGGCCGTTCAGCAGCCGGTCCAGGTCGGTGAAGCCGGTCGGCACGCCGGTCATCACGCCGCCCTGCGCGCCGACCGCCTCGATCTCGTCGAGGGTCGGCTGGAGCATGTCCGCCAGTACGGCGAAGTCCTCGCTGACCCGGCGCTCGGTGACCTCGTACACGGCCTGCTGGGCCAGGTCGACGACGTCGTCGACGTCCCGGCTGCCGCCGTTGCCGGTGCCGTACCCGAGCTGAACGATCTTGGTGCCGGCCTCGACCAGCCGGCGGAGCACCGCCCGCTCGCCGACGATGCGGGCGTAGTAAGCGGCGTTGGCGGCGGTGGGCACGCTCGCGATCAGCGTGTGCAGGTACGGGGCGCCGCCGATGCGGGCCAGGTCGCCGGAGTCGGCCAGGGCGGCGGCCACGGTGATCGGGTCGGCGGGCTCGCCCCGGCCGTAGATGTCGAGGATGGCGTCGAAGATGGTGGCGTGCGCCGGCCGGTAGAAGTCGTTGGACTTCAGGATCTCGACGACGTCGGCGATGGCGTCCTTGGACAGCAGCATGCCGCCGAGGACGCACTGCTCGGCGGCCACGTCCTGGGGCGGAGTCCGCTCGAACTGGGCGTCGCGTTGCGCGGGGGCCGGCGGCTGGCCGCCGCGCTGCTCCGTCCGCATGTCGTCGGTGACCGACACCGGGTCCCCCCTCCGCTGCGTCGGCTGCGTTACCGCTCGACCTCCGGCAGCCGCCGCAGATCGTCGCCGCCGGGCGCGACTGTTTCCAATCGGACCGGTCGGGTCGATCGGGGGGTCATCGCACCGTCGGTCGAGAGGCAACCATACGGAACCCGAGGTCAGCGACTCAACCGAAGCGGTGGACGAGCCTCGGGACAACCTGTGGACGCCGGTGGACAAGCATGTGCGCAGGGTGTGCACAGACTGTGGACAACTGTTGGGGAATTCTCGCCCACAGCACCGTGAGCTGCGAAAACTCAATCCACAGCCTGTGGATTAAAATTTCCGGTGAGCTCGGTCAGCCCTTCGTCCCGTACCGCCCGGCAAACGGCTACACCTCGACGGGCCGTGAGGTTCGCCTGCCCGGCCGGAGCCGGACGGGGCCTGGCATGACGAACAGGGCCCGCACCGGCGAACCGGTGCGGGCCCTGTCGTGCTGCTGGTGGGTGTCAGCCCTTGACGACGTTCAGGTCGAACTTGGCGGTCACCTCGGGGTGCAGCTTGACGCTGACCGGGTGCGCGCCGAGCGACTTGATCTGGCCGGACAGCTCCAGCCGACGACGGTCCAGGGTCGGGCCGCCGGCCGCCTTGACGGCGTCGACGACCTCGGCCGGGGTGACCGAGCCGAAGAGGCGGCCGCCGTCGCCGGCGCGGGCCTTCAGGCTGACCTTGAGACCCTCGAGCTGGGCCTTGACCTCGTTGGCGTGGCCGAGGTCGCGGATCTCGCGGGCCGCGCGGGCCCGCTTGATGACCGTGACCTGCTTCTCCGCGCCCTTGGTCCAGGCGATCGCGAAGCCCTGCGGCAGCAGGTAGTTACGGCCGTAGCCGTCCTTGACCTCGACGATGTCGCCGGGGGCACCGAGGCCGGACACCTCCTGAGTCAGGATGATCTTCATATCGGTGCCTCCTCTCAGCGGGCCGTGGCCGTGTACGGCAGGAGCGCCATCTCGCGGGCGTTCTTGACCGCACGGGCGATCTGCCGCTGCTGCTGCGAGGTCACGCCGGTCACCCGCCGAGCGCGGATCTTGCCGCGGTCGGAGATGAACTTGCGCAGCAGCGCGGTGTCCTTGTAGTCGATGTAGGTGATCCCGTCCTTGTCGAGCGGGTTCACCTTCTTCTTCGGCTTGCGAAGTGCCGCAGCCTTGGCCATTGCTCTTGCTCCTGGTTTGCGATCGCGGGCGCTCGGCGCCATTAGAACGGGGGCTCCTCGTCGAAGTTTCCGCCACCCGAACCACCGCGCGAGGGTGCCGGAGCGGCCGAGGCCCAGGGGTCGTCGAAGTTGCCTCCGCCGCCCTGGCCACCACCGCCGCCGAAGCCGCCGCCACCGCCGCCGGAGCGGGACATCTTCTGCACCTTCGCCGTGGCGTAGCGCAGCGACGGGCCGATCTCGTCGACCTCGAGCTCGATGACGGTGCGCTTCTCACCCTCGCGGGTCTCGTACGACCGCTGACGCAGCCGGCCCGACACGATCACGCGGGCGCCGCGCTGCAGCGACTCGGCGACGTGCTCGGCGGCCTGCCGCCAGACGGTGCACGAGAGGAACAACGGCTCGCCGTCCTTCCACTCGCCGGACGCCTTGTCCATGAACCGGGGCGTCGAGGCGACCCGGAACTTGGCGACCGCAGCCCCGGAGGGGGTGAACCGCAACTCGGGGTCATCGGTCAGATTGCCGATGACCGTGATGGTGGTGTCTCCTGCCATGACCATCTCCTCGCGCACTCATCGTTCGCCGTACAGGCTCTCAGAGCCCTCCGACAGCGTCGATGAGGCTGGTCCGGGTGAACCGGGTGTGGATGCTTAGCGCATCTCCGGCCGGATGACCTTGGTGCGCAGCACGGACTCGTTGAGCCGCAGCTGGCGGTCCAGCTCGGCCACCGCCGCGGGCGTCGCCTGCAGGTCGATGACGGCGTAGATGCCCTCGGCCTTCTTGTTGATCTCGTACGCGAGGCGCCGGCGGCCCCACACGTCGGTCTTCTCCACCGAGCCACCCGCGGTCCGGATCACGTTCAGGTACGTGTCGAGCGACGGGGCGACGGTGCGCTCCTCGAGGCTGGGGTCGAGGATCACCATGATCTCGTAATGACGCAAGACGTGCTCACCTCCTGTGGGCTAGCGGCCACGGTCCTTCCGTGGCAGGAGGTCGTGCGTCGTGGCCCGCTCCGGAACGGGGGGACCCGGCCGGATGCGGACAACCGGACCAGGATACCCGGCCCGAACGATCACGCCCGGGCAGGTCGGGCGGACCGGGCGCGGCACCGGGGGCCCGGGCCGACGTCGCGTCGGACCCGGGCCCCCGGTCACGAGGCCGCGGGGCGTCCCGTCCGCATTCCTTGGGTGGGACCTGGGGAGGAACGACCACACCGATGAGGTTGGACCGGAGACGCCCCGCGGAGCTTTATCACGTTGTTATCTGACGGTACTACGGCTCTCGTCACATGTGGGCGGAAATAGAACTTTTCCCCGACATCCTGTGGCGATCCCCTGGGAGTGAGCACCGGGACGGTTGCCGGCCCGCCGGGCCGCGCGCCGGGTGTCCCGCTGCTCCGCCGGCTCGGGCCCGGCGCGCGTTGTGGCCCGCGCGCCGAGAGCTGGCCGTCGATCCCACCCGGTCAACGACCGGGCGCGCCCCGGGGTGACGCCGGCCGATCGAAGGGACACCGCCACCCGGCCCCACCGTCACCCCGGGCGTCGGCCCCGGGACGTAGGCTCGCCTGCATGCGTATCGGAGCCCACGTCGATTCCGCCGACCCGCTGTCGGAGGCGGCCGCCCGGAGGGCCGAGGCCGTTCAGTTCTTCCTCTCCGACCCGCAGGGCTGGAAGGCCCCGACACCGCGGGAGGACGCCGACCGGTTACGTGCGGCCGAGGTCGACCTCTACGTCCACGCGCCGTACGTCGTCAACGTGGCGACGCTCAACAACCGGATCCGGATCCCGAGCCGCAAGCTGCTGCTCGGCCACGCCACCGCGGCGGCCGAGATCGGCGCGAAGGGCCTGATCGTGCACGGCGGCCACGTCAACGCGGGTGACGACCTGGCCGTCGGGTTCGACAACTGGCGCAAGACGTTCGCGTACGCGGCGGAGGCCGGTGGCTTCGCCCTGCCGGTGCTGATCGAGAACACGGCCGGCGGCGACAACGCCTGCGCCCGGCGCCTCGACGCGCTGGCCCGGTTGTGGGACGCCGTCGGCGAGTACGAGGTGGGCTTCTGCCTGGACACCTGCCATGCCCACGCGGGCGGCGAGGAGTTGCTCGACCTGGTCGACCGGGTCAAGGCGATCACCGGGCGGATCGACCTGGTGCACGCCAACAACTCGAAGGACGGGTTCGGCTCGGGCCGGGACCGGCACGACAACCTCGCGGGCGGCACGATCGACCCGGAGCTGGTGGTGGCCGTGATCCGGGCGGCGGACGCGCCGGTGATCGTGGAGACCCCGGGCGGGGCGGACGGCCAGGGCGGCGACATCGCCTTCCTGCGCGACCGGCTCGGGGCGGAGGGTGCGACCGCATGACGACCGACCAGTCCGGCACCGCCGGCAAGGAGCGGGTCCAGCAGCCGTCCGCCGGGGAAGATGGCGAAAAGACTCCCGAGAGGGAGGAAGACCACGCGGACGCCGCCGCCGGGCCGGCGCCCGGGCACGACGAGGACACGGCCGGTGGCAGGAACGCCGACGCCGCCGAGGGCACCGACGGCAAGGACAACGGCGACACGGGCAAGGACGGCGACGCCGGCAAGAACGGCGACACCGGCAAGAACGGCGACACGGGCGACGCCGGCAGGAGCGGGAACGGCGACGCTGGAGAGAGCGTCGACGCCGACAAGCCGGCCGACGCGGACAAGGCAACCGACGGGGACAAGCCGGCCGGCGGGGACAAGGCGGCCGGCGGGGACAAGGCGGACCCGTGGCAGGCGTTCGCCCCCGCACCCGAGCCCGTGCCGGGGCGGGTGCGCCGGGTGCTGCGGGCGGTGGGCCGGTGCCTCGTCCACGAGTGGACGCTGGCCGTGCTGGCCTCGCTGGCGCTGGCCGTCGCGCTCACCTGGCCGACACTGCGCTACCCGCTCTACACGCTGCCGCAGGACTACTGGGACCCGAGCCTCCAGGCCTGGCAGATGGCCTGGTCGGGGCACATCCTGCTGACCAACCCGGCGCAGCTGTGGCAGTCCAACACCTTCTTCCCCGAGCCGTGGAGCTTCGCCTTCTCGGACACCCTGCTGGGCTACGCGCCGGCCGGCATGCTCGGGACCGGCCCCGGGGCCGCCGTGCTGCGTTACAACATCATGTTCGTGCTGGCCCACGCGCTGGCCACGCTCGGCGCGTACGCGCTGGCTCGGCAGCTCGGCGCGGGCCGCGCGGGCGCGGCGGTGGCCGGGGCCGGCTACACGTACGCCCCTTGGCTGCTCGCCCAGGCCGGGCACCTGCACGTGGTCTCCAACGGCGGCATTCCGCTGGCGCTGGCCATGCTGGCCCGGGGGCACGGCTGGTCCCTGCGCCACGGCTACCGTCCGGAGCGGCGGCACGCCGGCTGGGCGTTCGCCGGGTGGCTGGTGGCGGCGTGGCAGCTCAGCCTGGGCTTCGGCGTCGGGCTGCCGTTCGCGTACTTCCTGGCGGGGGCGACGCTGGTCGCCACGGTGGCCTGGTTCGTCCGGCGCCGGTCGGCCCGGCGGCCGTTCGGGTTCCGGCTCCTCGTCGCCGACGGGCTGGGCGCGGCGCTCTTCGCCGGGGTGGGCGGGCTGCTGGCCGTCCCCTACTTCAAGGTCGCCGAGTTGCACCCGAACGCCGCGCGGACCCTCGCCGACATCGACGTCTACTCCCCGCCGTTCTGGGGCTTCTTCACCGCCCCCGCCGAGTCCCGGGTCTGGGGAGACCTGCACGAGGGCGCGCGGTCGGCGCTGCCCTGGCCCCCGGAGATGACCCTGCTGCCCGGCTTCGTGCTGTACGCGCTGGCCGCCGGCGGGCTGTTCTTCTCCGTGTGGCGGGTGCGGCACCGGCTGCTGCTGCTGGCCGGGGTGCTGGTGACCGCCGTCCTCGCGATGGGCACCCGGTTTTTCGACGGCACGTTCACCTACGGTCTGCTGTTCGAGTACCTGCCGGGGTGGAACGGGCTGCGCACCCCCGGGCGGATGATGCTCTGGACGACGCTCCTGCTCGGCCTGCTCGCCGCCGGCGCGGTCAGCGCCTTCGCCGTGCGGGTACGCGAGCTCGCCGCCGAACGGGTGCCGCCGTGGCCCGGCCCGTGGCTGCGGCTGGCGACCGTGTTGCCGCTGCTGCTGGTGATCGCCGAGGGGCTGAACGCGACGCCGCACCCGGTGGTGCCGGCCCAACCCGCCGCGATGCGCCTGGTGGACGGCCCGACCCTGGTGCTGCCGAGCAGCCAGAACCTCGACCAGCCGGTGATGCTCTGGTCGACCAGCCGGTTCCAGGACGTCGTCAACGGCGGCAGCGGCTTCACCCCGGCCCGGCAGGCCGAGATCCGTCAGGTCACCGAGACCTTCCCGAGCCAGGCCAGCGTCACGTACCTGCGCGACCTGGGCGTCCGCAACGTGGTGCTGCTGCGCGACCGGATCGCCGGCACGCCGTGGGAGACGACGATCGACGCCCCGGTCGACGCGCTGGGCGTCACTCGCGAAGAAATCGGGAACGCGGTGGTCTTCCACATCCCGCGGTGAGTGCTCCGAGGGGCCGCCGGTCGTGGCACGCCATGGCCGGCGGTCCCTCGTTCCCGGGTGGGTTCACGCGACGCCGGCGCCCGCCGGTACGGCCCCCGCGTCCGAGGACCGGTGTCGCCGACGGAGGTACCACGGCGCGTCCGGGGCCCCGTTCAGCACCCCGCCGTCCGGGTCGTCGAGATACGTGTGCCGCACGACGTCCCGCTCCGGCCGCAGGATGTCCCTGACGACGAGGACGCAGAGCAGCACCACCGTGCCGAGCCGCAACGACGACGCGAGGACGAAGACCCCCTCGGGGAAGACCGGCCGGCCGGTGGAGGCGCCGAGCAGCTCCCCGTAGAAGGCGGCGAAGTAGCAGACCTCGGCGAGCTGCCAGGCGAGGAAGGCGCCCCATCGGGGGCGGGCGAGCACCGCCAGCGGCAGCAGCCAGAGCACGAACTGCTGCGACCACACCTTGCTGAAGATCAGGAACGCCGCGACCACCAGGAAGGAGAGCTGGGCCAGCCGGGGTCGGCGGGGCGCCACCCAGACCAGCGCGGCCACGCCGAGGCAGGCCAGGCCGAAGAGGGCGTACGAGAGGTAGTTCAGGGTGGGGATGTTGGCGTTCAGCCACTGGAACGGCCCCTGCTCGCCGGGCAGCCCGATGTTCACCTTGCCGTCGAGGTATCGGCCGATGTACCAGAGGGTGCCCCAGTCGATGGGGCGGGTGGTGTTCAGCTCGAAGAAGCGGTCCCAGTTGTCGCGGTAGGGAACGGCGGCCGGCAGGTTCACCGCCACCAGGGCGACCACGGCGGTGGCCAGCGCGGTCAGCGCGGCACGGAGCTTGTTCGCCCGCAGGGCGAGCACCAGGATCGGCCCGAGCAGGAACAGCGGCCACATCTTCGCGGCGCCGGCCAGACCGAGCAGCACCCCGGCCACCGCCGGCCGGCGTCTCGCCCAGGCCGCGAGCCCGAAGGCGGCGAGCCCGATCGCGAGGAAGTCCCAGTTGACCGTGGCGGTCAGGAAGAGCGCGGGGGCCAGCGCGAAGAGGGCGGCGTCCCAGGGTCGTCGCCGGCGCAGGGCGAGGATCACCGCGGCCGTGCCGACGGCGAGCGCGCTGAGGGTGAGCGCGTTCAGGTTGTAGAACCACTGTCCCTGGTTGACCTGGGGGTCCTCGACGCCGAGGGCGTGCACCGGCAGGCCGAGCGCGCCCATGAAGTAGCCGGTGAGCACGGGGTACTCCACCGGGTGGTCCCGGTACGGCACCTTGCCCTCGTTGAGCCCCTCGGCGTAGTAGAGCGCCAGCACGTCGGTGTAGCACATCCGGGTGTACTGCACGTTGTTCTGCCAGGCGCCGTCCTGGCAGGGCGACTTCTGCACCCAGTGCAGGGCGAGGGTCAGGCAGGCCAGGGCCAGGACGATCCGGGCCGCCGTCCAGAACCGCCGGTCGTGGCCGGCGGGGCGGTCCAGGGCCACCGCGTGGTCGCCGAGCGGGCCACCGATCGCCTCGGACGCGCCGCGGACGAATCCGTCCGAGTGGGACGGGTGGTCGGTGCTCCCGGCGTCGTCGATGCCGGCCGTCGACTGGGTGCTCATGAGAAGGCATCCTGCCGTACGTCGGCCGCCCGGACGAACACTCCGCGGCTACGAGAGGGCACCGGACACGCGAACGGCGGCCGGAAGGTGATCCGGCCGCCGTTCGCGATGGTGCCTGTCGTCGCTACTCCCGAACGCGGGTCAGGGTGGTGGGCAGCAGCCCTCCGCCGGTCCCGCCCCCGCCCGGCCGGGGATCGGTCGGGCCGCCCGGGCCGTTGGGGTTCGTGGGGGTGGTCGGGGTCTGCTGCGGGCATCCGAAGATGCTCATCGGCCCGCAGTCCTGCTGTCCGGGCGTCGGCGTCGGCGGGGGCGGCTGGGTGCCGTTGCCGGCGTCCTGGTCGCCCATGCCCGTGACCGACGGCAGGCTCTCCTTGTCCCTGCCGTCCAGCGCCGCGTTCATGTACCGCTGCCAGATGGCGCCCGGCAGCCCGGAGCCGCCGATGTCCTTGCCGTTCCTGTCCCTGATCTCCGGCTTCTTCGGGTTCTTGCTGCCCACCCAGACGGCGGTGGCGATCTGCGGGGTGTAGCCGACCATCCAGGCGTGCGCGTTGTCGTCGCTGTCGTACTCCCAGGTGCCGGTCTTGCCGGCGGCCTCCCGGCCGTTCTCCAGCGAGCGGTTGTTCGGCCCGGGGATCTGCTTGAGGACGGCGGTGACCTCCTTGGCCACGTCGCTGCGGATCCGCTGCTGCGGCCGGAGCCGCTCGCCGTTCACCAGCACCCACTTGCCGGTGTCCACGTTCTGCTGCTCGACCTTCAGCACGAAGTGGGCCTTGTTGTACTTGCCGTCGTTCGCGAGCGTCGCCAGGCCGTTCGCGTGGTCGAGCACGGTCACCGGGTACTGGCCGTAGCCGATCACGTGGTAGAAGGGCGAAGGCGCGACGTCCTCGCCTTTCTTCTTGGTCAGGTCGATCGGCTTGGGCGGGTTGTCGGACGTGGTCCACATGGTGGTGACGCCCGCCGCCCGGGCGATGTCGACCACCTTCGCCGGCCCGATCTTCTCGGTGACGTGGTAGAAGGGCACGTTGTACGACCGGATCGTGGACTCCTCCAGGGTGCACCACTTGCCGCAGACACCGGCGCCGCGGCCGGCGTTCTGCACCTCGTTCTTGAAGCCCTTGGGCTTGAACGGGGTGGCGTCCCAGTGCGACTTCACGGAGATGCCGTCGTTGATCGCGGCGGCCAGCGTGTAGACCTTGAACGACGAGCCCGGTGGGTGGCCGCCGGTGAGGTTGCCGTTGGAGTCGGTGTTCTTGCCGGCGTAGTCGAAGTCCGCGCCGCTGTCGCCGCCGTAGTACGCCAGCACCCGGCCGGTCTTCGGGTCGATCGACACGACCGCCGCCATCAGGTTGGGGAGCTGGTCGGCCAGCTCGGAGTTCTTCTTCGCCCGCATCGCGGTGTTCT
The DNA here is from genome assembly GCF_039871625.1 of Micromonospora sp. B11E3. NCBI lineage: Bacteria > Bacillati > Actinomycetota > Actinomycetes > Micromonosporales > Micromonosporaceae > Micromonospora > Micromonospora sp. B11E3. The sequence goes on from NZ_JBDPMC010000010.1 coordinate 134,700, forward strand.
CGACCGCGGTCTGGAGCTTCGGGTCGATCGTGGTCTGGATGCGGTAGCCACCGTCGCGCAGCGCGTCGACGCAGCTGATCTTCCCCGCCGCCCCGGAGTTGGAGCAGATGCCCATCTGCTCCATCTCCTCGCGGACGTAGTTGATGACGTTGCCGCGCGGGGTCTTCACGCCGAAGGCGGCCGAGCCCGCCTTCTTCGGGTCGAGCGTCTTCGGGTACTGGTCGTCGGTGGGCCGCTGCGGCTTGTTCGCCGCGTTGAGCCAGCCCTCGGCGACCATGCCGTCGAGCACGTACGTCCACCGCGACTTCGCGTCGGTCGGGTTGACCGCCGGGTCGTAGCCCTTGTGGGCATCGCTTGAGACCGGCTGCTTGATCAGCGCGGCGAGCACCGCCGCCTGGGCGACCGTGAGCTGCTTGGTGTGCACCCCGAAGTAGGTCTGCGCCGCCGCCTCGATGCCGTACGCGCCCCGCCCGAAGTAGATCACGTTGAGGTAGTGCTCCATGATCTCGGACTTGGTGTACTGGTCGTTCAGCTTCGAGGCGAGGATCGCCTCCTTCACCTTCCGGGCGTACGTGTCGTCCTTCAGGCTTGCGTAGGCGTTGCGGGCGTACTGCTGGGTGATGGTCGACGCACCCTGCTTGTCGCCGCCGGTGAAGTTGTTCCAGGCGGCCCGGATGATGCCCTTGTAGTCGACGCCCGAGTGCCGGTAGAAGTTCCGGTCCTCGGCGGCGGCCACCGCGTCCTGCACGTGCTGCGGGATCTCGCCGATCTTGACGAGCTGGCGGTTCTGGTCGCCGAGCTTGGCGAGGACCGTCTTGTTGTCCTTCGCGTACACGGTGGTGGACAGCGGCATCGGCACCTGTTCGGGCAGCACCACGGTCGTGGAGTAGTAGGTGAAGCCGACGACGCCGATGCCCGCGAGCATGATGAAGACGGCGAAGCCGGCGATCATCATGTTGATCCGCCGGCGCTTCTTCGCCCGCGCGACGGCGTCCGGGTCGGCCGCACCGCCACCGCGGCGACCGCCACGACCCGGCCCGGTCGGCCCGCCGGGGCCACCCGGACCACCCGGGCCACCGAAGCCCGGGGCGGACGCGGCCCTACCGACGGAGGCCCGACCGGCCGGCCCGCCCACCGCCGCGGCACCGACGCTGGCCCGGCCGGCGGAGCCGACGCTCGCCCGGCCCGCCGAACCGACGCCGACCGAGGCGCGCCCGGCCGACGCGCCACCGGCTGCCGGAGACACGGGCACCGAGGCGCGGCCCGCGCCGGCACGGCCGGCCGGCGCGCCGCCGGGAGCCGGCGACACGGGCACCGACGCGCGGCCGGTGCCCCCGCGCCCAGCCGAGGCGGAACCCACCGAGGCCGAGCCGGACGCACCGCCGCGCGGCGGCACGGACGCGGAGCCGCCCACCGACGCCCGGCCGGCGGAGGCAGCGCCCCGGGGCGCCACGGAGGCACGGCCCGGCGTTGCCGCACCCTCTGATGACCAGCTGTCGCGGGCGGCACCGCCGCGGTGGTACGCGTCGCCCGCGCCGGGGTCGCCGTCGGCGCCCGGGATCTGGGCCCGCCCACGCGAAGAGCTGGGATCGTACGAGTTCATTCCTCACACCCTGCCGGTCGCGGTGGGACGCAGCCGCGTCGCCACCGGGTTGCCGTGAGCTGAAACACGCGATGTCGCCGCCCGAGCCAGCCGGGTCGGCCGCGTAGCTTTCGGATCAATCGGACTATTCGCGCCAAAGAGCATCCGGTCGTCCCGCCTCCTCCACCTCGGGCCAACCGGGTCAGCCGCGTTCACCGTTGCGCCTCTCGCCTCCGCCGGGCGACCGGGCCGGTACCCGCAGTCGACGCCGGACCGCCGGCCGCGTCCCGCTCCGTACCGTTCTCCGCGTCGCCGACCAACCCGTCCCGGCCGAGCAGGAACTGCTCGACGAGATGGTTCCAGTCACAGCCGGGGCACACCTCCACCACGAAGACCTGGAACTCACGCAGCGTCATCGCCAGGACGGACAACTCGGCCAGGTTACGCGCCTGACCCGCAGACTGCTTGAGTTCGTCACCGTAAATGTAATGGACATGCACGAGGTTCTCGCTGCGACATATCGGGCAGCGCTCCTCCGTCGGCTCACCGTGGAACCGGGCGGCGTTCTTCAGGTACGGCGACGCGTCGCAGACGTCGTGGGTGCCGACCCGGCTGGTCAGGAGCTCGCGCAGCACCGCTCGCTTCCGGAGCGAGTAGTCGACGACCCGGCGCTGCGTACGCATGCGGAAGAGGGTACGCGGTCCGGCCCGACGAGGCGACCGCCGTCACAATCAGTGATCCCGACACCCCGAAACAGGGGTTTGCCCTGATCATGGGTGAGCCGCTACCGTGCGATGTATCGGACCGATACATCGCGGTGGTTACCTCTCCGCGTCGGGGGTAAGAGGGGGTGGCCCGTGCTCGAGCTCGCCATCCTCGGTCTCCTGCAGGAGTCCCCGATGCACGGCTACGAACTCCGCAAGGAGTTGGCGGCCAAGTTGGGTGCGATCCGGGCGGCCATCAGCTACGGCTCGCTCTACCCGACCCTGCGCCGACTGCAGGCGGCGGGGTGGATCACCGAAGCCGCCACGACACCCGCGACCGCCGAGGAGGTTCCCGCGCTGACCAGCCGACGAGGTCGGGTGGTCTACGAAATCACCGCAGAGGGCAAGGAACGCTTCGCCAAACTGATCGCGCAGGCCGGTCCCGAGACGTACGACGACACGGGATTCGGCGTGCACTTCGCGTTCTTCGCCCGCACGGACCAGGCGACCCGCCTGCGGATACTGGAGGGTCGCCGCCGCAAGATCGAGGAGCGCCGCGAGGGGCTTCGCGACGTGCTGGCCCGGGCGGCGGAACGCCTCGACGCGTACACCCTGGAACTGCAACGCCACGGTCTCGATGCCTGTGAGCGTGAGGTCCGCTGGCTGGAGGAGCTCATCGCCAACGAGCGCTCCGGTCGTGCCCCGACGGTCCCGCAACCCGGGACGGCCGGCGGCAGAGCAAACGAAAGCCCGCCTCCACCTGGAGAGTCCAGGAAAGAGCGGCCGTGATGAAAGAAGAAGGAGGCAGACGCTATGGGCTCCGTCCGCGTCGCCATCGTCGGTGTGGGTAACTGCGCCTCGTCGCTCGTGCAGGGCGTGGAGTACTACCGGAACGCCGACCCGACCGACCGCGTCCCGGGTCTCATGCACGTCACCTTCGGCGACTACCACGTCTCGGACGTGGAGTTCGTCGCGGCGTTCGACGTGGACGCCAAGAAGGTGGGCATGGACCTCGCGGAGGCGATCGTCGCCAGCGAGAACAACACGATCAAGCTGTGCGACGTGCCGCCGACCGGCGTGACCGTGCAGCGCGGCCCGACGTTCGACGGCCTGGGCCAGTACTACCGTGAGATCATCGAGGAGTCGGACGCCGCGCCGGTCGACGTGGCCCAGGCGCTGCGCGACGCCCGGGTCGACGTGGTCGTCTCCTACCTCCCGGTGGGCTCCGAGGAGGCCGACAAGTTCTACGCCCAGGCCGCGATCGACGCCGGCTGCGCGTTCGTCAACGCCCTGCCGGTCTTCATCGCCTCCGACCCGGTGTGGGCGAAGAAGTTCGAGGACGCGGGCCTGCCGATCGTCGGCGACGACATCAAGAGCCAGGTCGGCGCCACCATCGTGCACCGCGCGCTGGCGAAGCTGTTCGAGGACCGCGGCGTCGAGCTGCTGCGCACGTACCAGCTCAACTTCGGCGGCAACATGGACTTCATGAACATGCTGGAGCGCAACCGGCTGGTCTCGAAGAAGATCTCGAAGACCCAGTCGGTCACGTCCCAGATCCCGCACGAGATGAGCAAGAGCGACGTGCACATCGGCCCGTCGGACCACGTGCCGTGGCTGGACGACCGCAAGTGGGCGTACATCCGCCTGGAGGGCCGCTCCTTCGGCGACGCCCCGCTCAACGCCGAGCTGAAGCTCGAGGTGTGGGACTCGCCGAACTCGGCCGGCGTCATCATCGACGCCGTCCGGGCCGCGAAGATCGCCCTGGACCGCAAGATCGGCGGCCCGATCCTGTCGGCCTCGTCGTACTTCATGAAGTCCCCCCCGGTGCAGTACGCCGACCACGAGGCGCACGCCGCCGTCGAGGCGTTCATCGCCGGTGAGGTCGAGCGCTGACGCGCTGACCACAGCACGACCGAGGGCCGGGTCCGCACGGACCCGGCCCTCGGTGCGTCAGCAGGCCCGGTCAGCTGCCGGACCAGGCGCGTCGCAGGGCGACGCCCGCTTCCAACTCCAGCAGCGTCACCTTGCGCGGCAGGCCGCCACCGAAGCCGACGAGCCTGCCGCCCGCGCCGACGATCCGATGACAGGGCACGATCACGGGAATCGGGTTCCGGTTGCAGGCCACCCCGACCGCCCGGGCCGCCCCCGGATCCCCGACCGCCTTCGCCACCTCGCCGTAGGTCAGCGTCTCCCCGTACGGGATGCAGGTCATCTTCCGCCACACCGCGCGCTCGAACTCCGAGCCCCGGCGCACCACCACCGGGACCGTGAAGTCGGTCAGCTCGCCGGCGAAGTACGCCCGCAGCTCCGCCAGCGCCCGGCCGGACAGCTCGTCGACCGGCGTCTCGGCCGCCGACTCCACCCGGCCGAAGTGCGCGCCGCACACCCCGTCGTCGTCGGTGGCCACGGAGAACTCGCCGATCGGGGAGTCGAGCACGGTCCAGCGCACCCGCCGATTATCCCTCCGGGTCGCGCCCGGCGATCGGCACCAGGGTCTCCCCGGCGAGGGGCCTCCCGGCCGCGTCGAGCGGGGTCACCGGGACGTCCTCGTCGGCCTCTGTCAGAACGGACGCGGGGACCAGGAACACCTGGGAGTGGACGCTCGCCCGCGCCGCCGCCTCGCCCGACCCCACGGAGACGGCCCGCGCTCCGGGCGTAGGCACGCGACCGACGAGCCCGCCCAGCACCTCGCTCGCGGTGTACTCCGTGCCGCCTCCCATTGCTCCGACGGCCGCCTCGTGCCGGTTGGCGGCGAGGCGCTCGACGTACCAGCCGGACGGTCCCGTGAAGAGGCGCAGCGTGTGGTCGCCCGGCAGGACGACCGTGTCGGCGAGCGCGTAGCCGTCGGGCGGTCGCCACTGTTGCCGCGGCTGCGCCGGCGAGTCGGGGGCGAACACGACGACGGCTGCGACGACGAGTGCGGCGGCGGCGAGCCCGAGCAGGCTCCGCGCGTTCGTCCGGGCCCTGGAGGCGTCCATCACGCCATCGTCGCAGCCACCCGCCATTGTCGGCATCCCCGGTAGCACCGCCGGAGGCGTTGCGTCGCGTCGGTACGGTCGGGCCGTGGCCACGGGGACCCTCATCTTTCTCGTCATCGGCGGTGCGGGCGTCGGCGTGCTGGCGCTGGCTCTGCTCGGCACCGAGTTGCTCCACTTCGGCCACGCCGACGTGGACGGGCCGGTGTCGGTCGAGGCGGTCGCGGGGTTCGCGGGCGCGTTCGGCTTCGGGGCCGCGATCGTCAACGAGCTGCTCGGTGGGCGTACCCCCGGCATGATCGCGGCGGCGGCGGCCGGCGGCGCGCTCGCGGCGGTGCCCACGGCGTGGCTCGCGGCCCGGCTCAGCCGGTCGGCGCGGAACATGCGCACCGACCCCACCCCCACCCGCAACGACCTCGTCGGCGCGCTCGGCCTGGTCGTGACGCCGGTGCCGGCCGACGGCTACGGCGAGGTACGGGTCCGCCTCGCCGGCCAGCCGGTGAAGCTGAACGCCCGCGCCGACCGGCCGATCCCCCTGGGCGCCCGGGTCTTCGTGGTGGAGGCCCTGAGCGAGACCAGCGTGCACGTCGAAACGTACTGAGAACCTTCCCGCAGAGACGGAAAACCCATGCCCCTCGTCATCGCCATCGGCGGCGCAGTCCTCCTCGCCGTCGTCCTCGTCCTGTTCGTGCTCTCCCGGATCAAGGTCGCCGGGCCCAACGAGGCGTTCATCGTCACCGGGCGCAAGGGCCGCACCACCCAGACCGCGGACGGCGGTCGGTCCACCGACATGTCCGGCCAGAAGGTCGTCCTCGGCGCGTCGGTCTTCGTCCTGCCGGTGGTGCAGAAGCTGCAGTCGCTGGACCTGTCCAGCCGGCGGATCGACGTCGGCATCAAGGGCGCCGTGAGCAAGCAGGGCATCCGCACCGAACTGCACGGCGTGGCCATCGTCAAGGTCGGCGGCACCGAGGACGCCATCCGCGCCGCCGCCCAGCGCTTCCTGCACCAACAGTCCGAGATCGACAACTTCACCCGGGAGGTGCTGGCCGGCGCGCTGCGCTCGATCGTCGGCCGGCTCACCGTCGAGGAGATCATCCGGGACCGGGCTGCGTTCGCCAGCGCGGTCGCCGAGGAGGCCGAGCACTCGATGACCAACCAGGGTCTGGTGCTCGACACGTTCCAGCTCCAGGACATCCTGGCCGAGGGGTCGTACCTGCAGGACCTGGGCCGGCCGGAGGCGGCGCGGGTGCTCAAGGACGCCTCGATCGCCGAGGCCCGGGCCCGGCAGCAGGCCGAGCAGGAGCGGCTGCTGGCCGAGGGGGCCATCGCCGAGGCGAACCGGAACCTGGCGCTGAAGCAGGCCGCCATCCAGGCCGAGATCGACGCCGCCAAGGCGAAGTCGGCGGCGGCCGGGCCGCTCGCCCAGGCCGAGCGGGACCAGGCGATCCTCTCCGAGCAGCAGAAGGTGGCCGAGCGCAACGCCGAGCTGAAGCAGCGTCAGCTCGACACGGAGGTGCGCAAGCCGGCCGACGCGGCCCGGTACAAGGTCGAGCAGGAGGCCGAGGCGGCCCGCAACGCTGCAGTGCTCAACGCCGACGCGCAGCGGCAGGCCACGATCGCCGCCGCGCAGGCCGCCGCGGAGCAGGCCCGGCTCACCGGTGAGGGCGAGCGGGCCCGGCGGGCCGCGCTGGCCGAGGCGAACGCGATCGAGGGCGCCAAGGAGGGCGAGGCCGAACAGCGCCGGCGTACCGCCATCGCCGAGGCGGTCGAGCGGGAGGGTCAGGCCGAGGCCGCGGCCATCCTGGCCAAGGGTCAGGCGGAGGCCGAGGCGATGGCCCGCAAGGCCGAGGCGTTCGCCGCGTACGGGGAGGCCGCGGTGCTGGACCTGCTGGTCCGGGTGCTGCCGCAGGTGGTCGAGGCGGCCAGCGCCCCGATCGGCGCGATCGACAAGATGACGGTGATCTCCACCGACGGCGCGTCGTCGCTGACGAAGTCGGTGGCGAGCAACGTGGCGCAGGGGCTCCAGCTCGGCACCGACCTGACCGGCATCGACCTGGCCGGCCTGCTCGCCCGGCTCTCGTCCGCCCGGTCGGGCGACGGCGCGGTCGCGGTCGCGGGGCCGGCCGATGGCACGCCGGCCCGGAGCTGATCCGCAGGCGACACATCCGCTGGCCGGGCCCGGTGACGGGCCCGGCCAGCGTCGTTCGGGGCCGGAAACGGGCAGCGCCCGCCGGCGCCACCCCGGTCGGGGCGGTGCCGGCGGGCGCCGGGTGGTGCGGATCCGTCAGGCGATGCCGATGGTGAACTGCTCCCAGGAGCCGACGGAGGTGCTCTTGGCGATCAGCGGCTTGCTGCCGCCGCTGTCCGCCTTCACGATCTTCAGGTTCGCGTTGGCGTACAGGTGGACGGTGCCGTCCGGGTGGTGCCAGTCGACGTAGTACGCCTCCCAGGCGTTGATCGAGCTGGCCTTGGCCAGCAGCGGCAGGGAGCCGCCGCTCTGCGCGGTCACGTACCGGTTGTTGACCAGCGCGCGGAGGGCGATCCAGCCGTCACCGAGGTCGACGAGCTCGAACCTCTCCCAGGTGCTGACCGCGCTGCTCTTGGCGATCAGCGGCTTGCTGCCCGCGCCGTCGGCCGCGACGTACTTGCCGTTGGCCATGGACTTGAGGCTGACGCTGCCGTCGGTGTTGTTGACCAGCTGGAACTTCTCCCAGGTGCCGACCGCGCTGCTGCGGGCGATCAGCGGCTTGCTGCCGCCGCTCTCCGCCACGACGTACTTGCCGTTGGCCTTCGACTTGAGGGCGATCAGCCCGCTGCCGAGGGACACGACGTCGAACTTCTCCCACGTCTGGAGCTGCCAGCTCTTGGCGAGCAGCGGCAGGCTGCCGCCGCTCTGCGCCACGACCAGGCTGTCGTTGATCCGGGCCCGCAGGCCGACGGAGCTGCGGGTGATCACCGCGGAGCCGACGTGCAGCAGCCGGTCGATGCTGCCGGTGGGGCCGACCACCGCGCCGGAGATGCCGGTGGTGACGATGCTGTTGCGCACCTGCTGCGGGGTCCAGCTCGGGTTCTGGGCGAGCAGCAGCGCCGCCGCGCCGGCCACGTGCGGCGCCGCCATCGAGGTGCCGTTCAGCGTCGCCGTCGCGGTGGTGCTCCCGGTGTAGGCGGAGGTGATGCCGACGCCGGGGGCGAAGATGTCCAGGCAGGAGCCGTAGTTCGAGAACCCGGCCTTCATGTCGATCCGGTCGGTGGCGCCGACGGTGATCGCGGCCGACGTCCGGGCCGGGGAGTAGGCGCAGGCGTCGTCCGCCTCGTTGCCCGCGGAGACGGTGTAGGTGACACCCGCGGCGATGGAGGCGGCGACCGCGTCGTCCAGGGACAGGTCGGTCGGGCCGCCGAGGCTCATGTTCGCCACGGCCGGCTTGTCGGAGCTCAGGGCCTGGCCGGTCACGAAGTCGATGCCGGCGACGACCTCCTCGGTGGTGCCAGAGCCGTCGCAGTCGAGCACACGCACCGCGACCAGGTTGACGTCCTTGGCGACGCCGTACCGGGTGCCGCCCACCGTGCCCGCGACGTGCGTGCCGTGGCCGTTGCAGTCGGTGGTGATGCCGTCGTAGACCGCGTTGAAGCCGAAGCTCGCACGGCCCCCGAAGTCCTCGTGGTTGATGTCGATGCCGGTGTCGATGATGTATGCGGTGACATCGCTGGCCGACGCCGACGGGTAGTTGTAGGTGCCGCCCAGCTTGGGGGTGGTCTGGTCGATCCGGTCCAGGCCCCAGGAGGGCGGGTTGGACTGGCTGCCGTCCAGCTTGTACCGGCGGACCGGCTGGACGTACTCGACGTCCGGGTCGGCCGCCAGGCGCTTCGCCTGGGCGGGCGTGAGCTGCGCGGAGTAGCCACGCAGGCCACTGGTGAAGACCTTGCGGACCGTGCCGCCGTTGCTCTTCGTCAGCGCGTTCACGGCGCTGCGGGTGGCCTTCGGGGTGGCCTTGTCGTTCTTGAGCTTCACGATGTAGCGGCCCGGCACGACGGCGCCGACACCCTCCCGCGCCTGCGGGCGGGCCGGGGCGGTGAGGGTGGGCCGTACCGCGTTGGCGGCGTCCAGGCCGAGCGGGTCCGGGCTGGCCTGGGGGGCCGGGGTCGTGGTGGGTTCGGCCATCGCGGCACCGGCCGTGGTGGCGCAGACGATGGAGGTGACGGAGGCGAGGGCGATCCCGGCCACCGCGGTGCGGCGCATACCGCCACGGAATCTCACTGAATGATCTCCCCGTTGGGTCATCGGCCGTCCATGCCGAACGGCCGGAAACGATGAGACAGCCTCGTCTGACGACACGAGGCCGGAACGATGTTCCACCATCATGGATGCTGGTGAAAGGAAATTACCTCAGTCGATCGGGCGACACGACAGCGTACGGTTGTCACTTTTCCGACCGTTCGGATGATCTTAGGACCGGACGGAATACCGGGGACACGGGCGGCCCCCTCAGTCGGTGACGCCCTGCTCGCGGGCCCAGCGGAGCAGCTCCGCCTCCGCCTCCTCGCGGTCCAGCGGGCCGCGTTCCAGCCGCAGCTCCTTGAGGTGCTTCCAGGCCCGCCCCACGATCGGCCCCGGCGGTACGCCGAGCAGCTCCATGATCGCGTTGCCGTCCAGGTCGGGGCGGACCCGGGCCAGGTCCTCCTCCGCCGCGATCCGGGCGATCCGCTCCTCCAGCGCGTCGTAGTCGGCGGCGAGCTGGGCGGCCTTGCGACGGTTGCGGGTGGTGCAGTCCGAGCGGGTCAGCTTGTGCAGCCGGGGCAGCAGGTCGCCGGCGTCGGTGACGTACCGGCGCACCGCCGAGTCGGTCCACTCGCCGCGGCCGTACCCGTAGAAGCGCAGGTGCAGGCCGACCAGCTTGGCCACCTGGGTGGTGACGTCCTTCGGGTAGCGCAGGGCCTTCATCCGGGCCTTGGTCAGCCGCGCGCCGACCACCTCGTGGTGGTGGAAGCTGACCCGGCCGTCCGACCCGACCGCCTTGGTGGCCGGCTTGCCGACGTCGTGCATGAGCGCGGCCAGCCGCAGGATGAAGTCGCAGCCGTCCGTCTCGTACGACACGGCGTTACGGACCACGGTGAGGGTGTGCTCGTAGACGTCCTTGTGCTGGGCGTGCTCGTCGATCTCCAGCTTGAGCCCGGTCAGCTCGGGCAGGAAGCGGTCGGCCAGCCCGGTGTCGACCAGCAGCCGCAGCCCGGTGACCGGGTCCGCGCCGCAGAGCAGCTTGGTGAACTCGTCCCGGATCCGTTCGGCGGTGATCCGGTCCAGGTCGGCGGCCATCGCGGTCATCGCCTCGCGTACGTCCGGATGCACGGCGAAGCGCAGTTGGGCGGCGAAGCGGGCCGCCCGCAGCATCCGCAGCGGGTCGTCGCGGAACGACTCGACGGGGGTACCGGGGGTGCGGATCACCTTCGCCGCGAGGTCGTCGAGGCCGCCGTACGGGTCGGCGAACCGGTGCTCGGGCAGGCTCACGGCCATCGCGTTGATGGTGAAGTCGCGCCGCCGCAGGTCCTCGGTGAGGCTGGTGCCGTACTCGACGATCGGGTTGCGGCTCACCTGGTCGTACGCCTCGGCGCGGAACGTGGTGATCTCCAGCCGCAGCCCGTCGCGCTGGCAGCCGATGGTGCCGAACTCGCGTCCGGTCTCCCAGATCGACTCCGCCCAGCCGCGGACGATCCGCACGGTCTGGTCGGGGTGGGCGTCGGTGCAGAAGTCGAGGTCCTCGCCGAGCCGGCCGAGCAGGGCGTCGCGCACGGAGCCGCCCACCAGGTGCAGCTCGTGGCCGGCCCTGGCGAACCGGCGACCCAGTTCGTCGGCGACCGGGGAGACGCGGAGCAGTTCGGCGACGGCGTTGCGCTGGGCGGCGGTGAGCTCGCGGCGGTCGGCGGCGTGGGCAGCGGAGGATTCGGACATGGGATCGCCAGACTATCGGGCCGCCTCGGGAACTGGTCCGCCGGGCGTGGTTGGCACCGGCGAGTTGACTAAGAGGTCGCGCAGATAGGTCAAGATCATGGGCGCCGGGCGCGCGGACCCGGTCACCGCCGCGGCGTTCGCGCAGCCGGGATTCCTGCTGGGCGGTCCACGGGTCGGCCAGTTCAGCGATCAGCTTGCCCAGCCTGCGCCGTGGGATGCCGGTACAGATACGATGAGAAAGGCCGTGCGGGCCCATCTTGACGTCACAATCATGATCGTCCCGCACGGCCGTTTCCATGATCGAAGCGGGTCAGTCAGCTATCGCGCAATCCCGTTAGCCAGCGCGTACGCGCCGGTGCCGACGCTGGGCTTTAGGAGCCGTCCGGTGTGTAACGCACCCGAGACAGAGCGGGGACAGGCTGTTCCCGGGCCCAATTGCCGGCCTGCATGGCGTTGTCGTCTTCGGTCGTGGTGGTCAGTCGCGAGTACTGCTGCATGCTCTGGTTGAGCTTGTCCAGGCCCTGCTGGACCTTCTGGAAGCCGGCCAGCCACTGCTGGACGGCCTCAAGGAACCGCGGCGCGGCCGTGTCGCTCGACCACGAGCGGATCAGCGCCTCGGTTGCGGCCACGACGTTCCGGTGGCTGTCCCTGGCCTCGGTCTGGGCCTGAGCGAACGCCACGACCATGCCGGTGATGGTCGCCTCGTCGGCCATCAGGCCGAACTCGCCACCCACGACCCGGTGCGGTGGACCTGCCCAACCGGATTCACCAGGCAATCTGTTGGGTGTTGTCATAATGACTCCTTGTCTGTCATCCGGCGGCTGTCGCGCCGGAAGGTCCGTGACGTGGTCGCGCCCGCCACGTCCGTCCGGTGGGTCGGGCCGCGGCGGCAGCAGCCGGGCCGGGACTCCGGGTCAGGGTGCCGCCAGGCCAGCGCGTCCTGCTGTTCCGCCGCGTACTGGCGGATCTGCCCCCTGGTCTGGAACAGGTAGCGGAAGTAGTCGCGCCGGTCGCCGTTGATCCGCTGGTTGCGGTTGCCGTTGGTCATCGTCATCTGGAACACGGCCACACGCGGCATGCCGCCGCCCATCTCGACCAGCATGACCATGCCCATCAGGACTCTGAGCGAGTTGCTCATCATCATGAACATGAACCCGCCGGTCATCAGCAGAGGCTCCACAGGATCATCCCGAGCGAGCGGAACCCGGCGGGCTGGACCTCCGAAACGACCGGCGGCTCCCGCAGGGTGATCTCGCCGTGCGGCAGCTCGGGCCCGTTGCGGCGGGCCGGCCGCCGGATAATCTGGTGGTCACATCCCTTACACGGCTGCGAGCCGGAAAGGGTTGACCGGTACCGGGATCGAGACTGTTCGCACGGCTGATATGCCCCTAAAGCCCCCTAAAGCCCGTTCGATCGACAAGTCGATCTATGGTGCGGGAATGATCATGAGGGAGGGAACCGGCCGTCGCCGGCCGCGCAGGTGGTTGCTGCACCTCGCCGCCGGCCTGGCGCTGTGCACCGGAGCGCCGGCCGCCGCTGGCGTGGGCTGGACAGCGGCGAGGACGTACGAGGCGGACCAGGGCCAGCCGTCGCCGGACAGTGCCGCAAACGTCTTCATGCTGGCCGTGTCGACGGGCGAGGAAATTGGGCTGCGATCAGCACTGGCACCGCAGCGCCGTGACGAGCTTCTCAACGAGTGGCGAGGCATCCGGCGGGACATCACCCGAACCGACCCGCAGCCGTCGAAGGTCAGCACGGGTGTCTTCGTCGTCGAGCACCAGGACGACGACCGCGCCCAAGTCGTGACCGACGTTCAGGCAGTGTGGTGGGGCGAGGGGTTTAGAGGTCGCGCAGATAGGTCAAGATCATGGGCGTCGGGTGGGACGGTTGTCCCAGCGGTAGAGGGTCCATGCCTGCCGGATCAGGCTACGTAGAGTGATGATTGCGTCGGCGAGGTCGAAGAACGCGTCGATGACGCGTTCTCGGCGTTCGTAGCAGCGTTGCAGGCGGTTGAAGGCGTTGTGCCAGGCGTTCGTCCGCTCGACATGCCACCTGCGGCCCGCCTGGATGG
>NZ_JBDPMC010000100.1:0-19967 GCF_039871625.1 Micromonospora sp. B11E3
GGATGCGACGGATCAACCCGCGGCCGCTCGGGCAACAGCGCGGCGAACTGGTCCCACAACGGGGTCATCAGCCATGATGGAACAACGGGCACGGACACTCCTGACGATCACGAGGCGTAAGCACCTTTATGATCATGGATGTCCGTGCCCGCCTCGTATCCGGGGCAGCGCGTCTGACCTATTTGCGCGGGCTCTAAACGCAACGGTGTTGGCTACCACCGCGCGAGCTGAGCCGCGTCAACGAAGTCATCAAACTGTCCGGGCCGGAGCGCGAACTGGTGGCGTCCTGGGCCGCTCCGGAAGCCTGGTTCGCCGGCTCCGTGCATCCCGGCCGGGGCAGTACCTGATCAAGACGGGTGAGCGCAACGGACTGCCGGTGTCGCTGAGCCTGGTCGGTGAGGAGTGGGAGCTCTACGACACCGACGCAGCGATCCGGCAGGTGCAGCTATGAACACCCGACCGGTCGAACCGCGGGGCACCGCAGGCGGGCCGCTCACCCCGTTCCTGCTGCTCGGGCTGGTGTGGGCGGCAATCGCCCTGATGTGGTTGTCCTGGCTCGCCGGGCGAATCGCCTCCGCCGTGACCGGGCATCCCGCCGGTGGTCCTGGCTTCGGGTCCGCGTACCTGGAACATCTGCTGCATGCCGACTGGGCCGCGCTGTGGCCCGGGGCCTCCCCCACCGCGGTGGGTGTCGTCTACGCGGTGCTGCTGCTGGTGCTGGTCGGCCTGGGCGCTCTGGCGGCGTTGTGGTGGCAGGCGAGCAAGCCCGACGCGGATGATCCACTGCCGTCGCTGGCCGGCCCCACTGAGGTAGGGGCCATGACGTTGCCGGCGGTTGCCGACAAGGCCCGCCGGCTGCGAACCAGCCTGGCTGACGTGTCGGTGAAGGAGATCACGGGCGAAGCGGCCGGGGTCGTGCTCGGTGCGCACCGGCGGCGGCGCGCTCGGGCCCACGCCTCTACTCGTCCTGGGAGGACGTCGTCCTCGCGGTGATGGCACCCCGCGCCGGTAAGACGACCGCGCTGGCCGTGCAGTCAATCCTCAATGCGCCAGGGGCGGCGCTCGCCACCAGCAACAAGCCCGACCTGTGGGCCACCACGGCGGCTGCTCGGGCTGAGCAGGGCACCGTGTGGGTGTTCGCCCCGCAGTCCATCGCCCACGTACCGCAGAACTGGTGGTGGAACCCGCTGGCAGCCGTCGAGGACGTCGAGGACGCCCACCGGCTGGCCAACCACTTCGTCCAGCAGGTCCGCAATTCCCAGGGCAGCGACGACTTTTGGATCCAGGGATCGCTGGACCTGCTCACCTCGCTGATCCTCGCCGCCGCGCTGGAGGGCCGCATGCTGACCTCGGTCCAGGCGTGGCTGTCGGATTCCACGTCCCGCGAGCGGGCGGCAATCCTCAAGAGCCACGGCTTCGGGGCCTCCGCCCGAGCCATGTCCGGCCGCCAGGCCGGCGCCCCGGAGACCTGTGAAGGGCTCTACGAGACCGCGCGCACCGCCGCAGCTTGCCTGGCCAACCCGACCATCATGTCCTGGGTCACCCCACCGGACCGGCCACTGCCGGCGCTGGACGTCGAGGCGTTCGTTGAAGCCGCCGATACGCTCTACCTGCTGTCCGAGGACGGCGCTGGCGCAGCCGCACCACTCGTCGCCGGCCTGACCGACCAGGTGCTGCGCGCAGCGGTCACCGTCGCCGAAGCACATGGCGGCCGGCTCGACCCGCCGCTGGTCGCCTGCCTCGACGAGGCCGCGAACATCTGCAAGATCGCGGACCTACCTGAGCTGTACAGCCACTTCGGCAGCCGAGGCATCATCCCACTGACCATCCTGCAGTCCTACCGTCAGGGAACTCGGGTCTGGGGTGAGCAGGGCATGGACGCGCTCTGGTCGGCGGCTACGGTCAAGCTGGTCGGCGCGGGCATCGACGACGCGCGGTTCGCCGAGGACCTGTCCCGGCTCGTCGGCGAGCACGATGTCACCGTCGCCTCCCGTACGCGCGATGGCCAGGGCCGTACGTCGTACCACACTTCCGTGCGTCGGCAGCGGATCCTCGACCCCGCGCAGATCCGTGCCCTACCGAAGGGCTCGGCGCTGCTGTTCGCCACCGGCATCCGGGTGGCCATGCTCAACCTGCTGGCCTGGTACGACGAGCCGAGCGCGGACGGCTGACCGCGGCTGTCGCCGCCTCCACCGCCGAGATGACCCGCCAGGCCCAACGCACCCGCGCCGCACGTCGCGTTCGCATGGCGCAACGCTCCTGGCGAGGTCGGGCCGGCTGAAGCTACCGTGGATATCGGAGGTGGCCCATGGGTGCACCTCGACTCACTCCCCCGACACCCTTGATACGCGGCAGCGGGCCCGACCTTCGGCGGCTGATCGCGGCCGTCGAGGCTGCAGTGACGTACTACCGCAGCGGATCGGCGGCCATGCGCAGGACGGCAGAACCGGCCGTCACGGGATGGTGTAGCTGACCAGCACCGACAGGTCGATCAGGTTGGTGGCGTCGCAGCTGAGCGTTAGCGACGAGCCGAACGAGGCGGTGCCGGCGGAGCCCACGCAGAGCGACTTCATGGTGGCGTCGTGGTTGAGGGTGGTCGCCGTGCCGGAGACGGTGATCGGATAGCTCGCCGGTGCGCCCGTCACCTGCGCCGCCCAGGTCAGGGACTTGAGCACCGGTTTCTGCGCGGGCCCCTTGGCCCGGGCCAGGTAGGGCAGGTGCTGCTCGTCGATGGTCAGGGTTGTCGAGCCGTTCTCGGTCAGCTGCCACCACTCGTTGGGGAAGCTGTCGCGCACGCTGAAGGCCACGTGCAGGCCCTTGCGTCCGGCGGTCAGGACGGTCTCGTTCAGGATCGCGCCGAGCGCCTTCTCGGTCATGGTGCGGAACGTCGCGCCGCCCTCGCGCGCGGTGTAGCGGATGTGCAGGATCAGGTCGCTGATCGTGTCGTGGTCGAACTGCGGGTAGGCGGTCGGCAGCTTGATCTGCCAGGTGCTGATCGCGCCGGCACCTTCGAACGGCAGGTAGCGCTCGTCGTGGAAGTTCAGCTCGAAGAGCCCGGAGTCGGACACCGCGGTGCTGGTGGCGATGGAGGAGATGCTGCCCACGTTGTAGGCGAAGCGGGAGTCGTTGCCGGTGTCCTCGGCATACTTGTCCTTGTCGCTGACGGCGCCCGGCCTGGCGGCGGTGGACTTGCGGTACCGGTTCGCGACCAGTGACAGGGTCATGCCGACCGTCGTGTAGGGGCCCGCGTTGCACACGACGGAGGTGGCGACGGTCTTGATCCGGCGCAGGTAGTGGTTGGGGTGGTCGAGGTCGAAGGCAACCTCCGGCACGGTGATCGTCACCTTGCCGGTCGATTTCAACTGCAGCAGCGCGCCGGGGTCGAGCTGCGCCAGCGACACGTGCTTGGTGAGCTCGTACTCCCGGACGTTGTGGTCCAGGTAGGCCGCTTCCATCCGCTTGATGTCGTGCAGCAGCGCGTCGGCCGACATCAGGCCCTTCAGCTGGCTGCTCCAGTAGCCGAACGAGATGAAGGTATCGTCCCGCGCCAGTTCGTAGCCGTAGCAGCGCTCCGCCTTCTTGGCCGTGTCGTACGCCAGCTTGTACGCCTGGTGGTAAACCGAGCGAACCTGGTCGATTATCCAGGTGTACAGCTCCTGCCGGGTGTACTTGGTCATCATGAACTTCTGCAGCTGCTGGGAGTTCTTGGTCTGCAGGTCGTGCACGGCCAGGTCCCGGGCGAGGGTGTCCAGGTGCAGCTCGCCGTTGGCGATCTGCTGCTGCACCTGGGCCAGGTCGCGCTCGGCGAGGGTCAACTGGAACTGCCACTCCTCGCTGCGCCGCTGGTAACCGCCCTGGGTGGCGGCCATGCCGGCTGCCTTGTCCGCGGTCCGGGTCAGCGACGAGAGCACCGACACGGCGGTCTCGGCCGAGCCGCCGATACTCTCGCCACCCATCGACGCGTTCACCGTCGGCGACCCGCCGAAACCGGCCGCGCCGGCCATGAACGTGGGGATCAGCTTCAGGCCGCCGGCGAGCGCGTACCCCAGCGCCACGGCCGCCTCCCCCACCAACGACGCGGCGTTCAGGCTGACCGCGGTGCTCTCCCACGTGTTCATGTAGTCGAGTGAGGAGTAGAAGCTGATTCGCTCCTGGATGACCTCCTGCTGACGCCTGAGCGCCTCGACGGCGCCCTTCGCCTCTTCGATGCTGGCGAGCTTGACCCCGCGCACCGCGTTCAGGACGGCGATCTCCTGCTGGTCGCGCAGCCGAGCCAGGGCTTCGCCGTCCTTCTTCTCCAGCGCGGACAGCAACTCCGCGCCGAGCGTCGCGACGTGCTGGGTGAGCTCGGTGGCCTTGGCGGCCATCGTGGTAAACCGGTAGTGCGACGGCGGCGACCCCAGGCCGGCGAGGAAGGAGGAGATGTCCAGTCCGGCCGCGACCGCCCTGACCAGCGCGCCCGGGTCGATGGGCGGGGAGAACAGGGCCAGCGAGGCCGCGATCCCGTCGATGTTCTGGCAGTGCCGGATCTTGAACAACCGGTCGGCGACCTGGTCCCAGGTCTCCAGCAACTTCTCGTTCGGCGGGATGCAGAAGTACAGGGAGGTCAACGTCGCGGGCGGTGGAGGCAGCTCCGCGCCCTGGTGCGGTAGCACGTTCAGGTCGGGGACCAGGGACTCCAGATCGAGCAGCGCGTTGCCGAAAATGTCGATCTCGCCCCGGAGCTGCTGGTAGGTCATGTCCGGCACCGGCACGGCGGGCGGCACGATTCGCGGCTTCGGGCCGAGCAGCCGGTCGGCCAGGATGTAGAGCTGGGTCGCCTGGTTGACCGACTCGCGGGTGAACTGCCGGAACAGGCTGTCACCCCAGTCGACGAGGTTCTTCACGTAGTTGAGCACGATCGTCATCTGGTAGGCGACCGGGCGCGAGCGCGCGACGACATCGGGTTTGAACGGGTTCTTCCGCCACTGCGACACCGCGAACGCGAGCTCCCCGATCGTCGCCGCGGACGGGTCGGCCCCGATCGCGCCCAGCACGATGTCCAGCCGCTCGGCGAGATACTCCGCAGGCGTCTTCTCGAAGAACGGCTTGGTCGCCCAGTACCGGCGGGGCGCCGGCTCCTCGCCGGCGCCCACCGGGTTGAAGATGAAGTGGAACCAGTCCCGCGCCTTGTCGAACTGCTGGTCGGCGTTGAGCCGCATGGCGGTATGGAACGGGAGGTGGAAGAATAGTTCCCAGTTGTAGGAGGCGTACGCGCCGGCGAGCCCGAAGTCGACGTTCTCCCGTGGGTACGGCTCGATCACCAGCGGGCCGGGTTGGTAGGTCGCCGCGAAGTCGAAGCCGGTGTCGGTCAGCTGCAGCTCGCGCGCGAGCAGTGCGGGGATTCCGCCGCCGTTCAGGCGCTGCCGGAAACGGCAGACCAGCGGATGGTGGAAGTTGCGCACCTGCAGTCCGTAGCGCAGCCGCGAGTAGGAGCGCAGCTCCGCCACAATGGCGAGGAAGTCCGGATCCTGCTTGGCCTGCTGGACGAGGTCGGCCAGCGGGACCGACGGATCCTGCTGGTGCTTGTGCAGGTACCTGGTGACCAGCGCGATGACGTCCTCGACCAGCCGCAGCACGTCCGAGACGGTCCTCTTGCATTCCTCGATCTCCCGCTCCGCGTCGGCGTGCGCGAGGTCGTCCGCCAGGCCGGGGGCCGACCTGATGTCCGGGCCGCCGTCGCGGTCCGGGCGCCGCCGACCGCGCGGGTAGAAGCCCGGGACCAGGACGTAGTCGCGCGCGTAGTCGCCGAAGAAGTAGGGCAGCAGCGTGCCCAGCGGCAGGGGCATCCCCCGGGCGGCGGTGAACTCGCCCGCACCGCGGCTGGCCTGCTGGGTCGACCAGAGCTGCAGGAACAGCACGATCCAGTCCAGGATCGTCATCTGCAGCGGGTAGGTGACCTCGAACAGGCCAGACGGCGTCCGGTCGAAGATGCGCTGCGGGGTCTGACCGGCCAGCTGCTGGATGGCCAGCGGGCTGCCCTGCTCGGCCCGTTGCTCCATGAACCGGCCCGAATCCAGGTCGGTGTGCGCGAAGCGGGGGAACAGCCAGGTGGGCATGCTGCCGCCCGAGTGCGCCTCGGGCAGCCCCTTGCAGCCGGTCAATGCGAACGAGCCGAGGAAGGACCCGCCCTGGAAGCAGGAGACGGCCTGGTTCGCGCCGACGCTCCAGACCAGCATGGTGAACTCGACCTCCCCCGGCAACGAGTCGTGGCCGTACCAATCGGTGTAGAGGGCGGTGTCGCTGACCCGCTTCTCCCGCCACCTACCGCCGGTGAACTCGCTCATCGCCAGCTGGATCTTCCACCGCTGGTCAGGCTTCTTCGTGCTCTGCCCGCCGGACAGGTTGGCCGGGTCCGGCACGTCCGGTGGGTCCTCGTCATCCCTGGGCTCCTTGGTGAACTCGGGCCAGGCGAGGGTGAGTCTGGAGTTCCGGGAGAACGCGAGCAGCTGCTCGCCGGTGATGTCCAGCGGCACCTTCCGCCACGGCGTCCAGGCCCGCTCCTGAACGAACTCCCGGTGGAAGTAGACCGCCGGGCTGCCGCCGCGGGTGCGGGCGAAGACGTGCTCGACGTACGCCGTCGCGTCGTAGTAGGCCGCCATCACCTCAAGGTGGGCGACGTCGTCCAGCGCCTCCAGGTAAGCGTCGGTGGCCAGCTCGATGGCAGTATCGGTCAGCGTGTCCTGCTGCAGGGTGTTCTCCAGGTCCAGGAAGAGTTCCGACTTGTCGTCGCGCAGCTCCGGCAGGATCCAGTTCTCCGGCCAAAGGAAGATCTTGCGGTTGGCCTCCCACACCCGGAAGTTGGCCATCCAATCCCACTGCGCCCAACCGTCGTCCTCCGCGACGCTGGCCACGGCGGCCGGCTCGAGGCCCATGAGACAGCGCATCACGAACAGCTGCACGGTCGCGTGCGCCTGCACGATACGGGACGTGCTCATCCCAGCGGTCATCTGGGCGTCGATGAGGAAGTGGTCGTAGAGATCGTCGACCCCGCCGAGGTCACTGTTGTCGGCGAGCAGATAGGCGACGAGCGCGTCGCGCTTGAGCTCGCGCAGCGGATCCTGGATCTGCCTGAGCACGCCCAACCACTCGGCGTCGGCGTAGCGGGATTTCAGCGCCAGCCGCATGGCCTGCGCGTCGGCCAACGTGAGCACCGGCTGGCTGACCTGAACGGCGGTCGGCACGTCCAGCCCGAGCGTGCGCAGCAACGCGACGGTGGCGAGCAGGTCGTTGACCGTTCCCGGATCGCGGTATCGACTGACGTCGGGCGTGGACAGACCGAGCTGGCCGTCCAGCGCGACCAGCAGGTCGGCGTCGGTGCCGGTGAGCACGGCCAGGTAGGTCAGCAGGTCGGCGGCGGGCGACCCCGCGAGCACGGTGTCGAAGAAGCCGTTCACGGTGTACCGCGTCCGGGCGTCTGCGGGGTTCACCACGTCCGGGTAGCGGGCGAGCAGGTCGAGCCACCCGTGCATCCGTTCCCACGCGGGGAAACTGGTGGCGGGCTGGCCGGAGGCGTATGGGAGCCGGTCGAGCTCCAGCCAACCCAGGGTCGCCGCGTTGGCGAGGAGCCATTCCAGGTGCAGCGTCGGCTGTTCCAACTTTCCGATCGCCACCGAGATGACGTGCAGCAGCCGGATCGCGCGCTGCTGCAGATCAGCCGTGCCCGGCGCGGTGTCGTCGTCCAGCAGCAGGTTCCACAGCGACGGGTCGCCGGACGATGCTGGTCCTTTGAGCCGGGCCGCCAGCAGTACGCGGGCCAGATCCTCCTCCACCGCCAGGGCGGTCACCATCGCCGCCACCAGGACCGCCTCACGGTCGATCCGGTACAGGTACCCACCGACCGCGGCGGCGACCTCGGCGATCACCGCGTTCTCCTCGGCCTCGCGCGGACGGGAGGCCGCTGCGCGGATGGCGAGCGCGGCCTTGATCGCGGACGGGTCGAGGTAGCCGCCGAGGGCGGCGTCGATGAAGGCGTCCTCGGTCTGCGTCGGGCTGGTCCAGTCGTCGGTGAGCACCGTCTGCAGCTGCGCGAGGGTGGTCGCGGTGATGCCGGGTAGCTTGGCGAGCAGCGGGCGGACGGCCGCGGTGTTCTCCGCCGGCGTGCCGGACGGCGACAGAGTCAGGATGTCGGCGGCCCTGGCTGTGGCGTAGGCGTCGTGCAGGTCAGCCAGCAGCGTGGTGATCGTACTGTCGGGCAGGTCCCGACTGGCCGGGTCGGACGCCTCGTGCCGCAGCAGCCAACGCCAGGTGGCGATGGGCAGCGGAGAGGCCAACATCGTGGTCACGGCGCGCGCGAACGCGGCCAGTTCGTCCGCCGAGGCACGCGGATCCGACCCGGTGATCGCCAGCAGGTCGGTCAGCTCACGGACCGACAGTCCGAGCGCGAGGGCGATCCGTGACAGACCGTGTACGGCGCTTACGCTCGCCGCGGTCAGCGGCGGATCGGTGCCGACCGCGTCGATGAGCAGCCCGGTGTCGGCGGCGCTGGTGCCCAACGCCAAGCCGAGCGACTCCACGACCGCGCCGAGCGTGACGCCGGTGCCGGGGTTCGCGGCTTCGGCGGCCTCGTTGGCGTGCACCGCCTCGGGCCGGAACCGGGCGTCGACCGAGCCGACCCGAATCGGGTCGAGGAACGTCCTGGCGTAGGCGCCGGTGGGATCGTCCACGTCCAGCGTCTCGAGGATGTCCAACGTCGAGTCGATCGGCAGCCGCAGCAGCGTGGCCGCCTCGACGAGCCGGCTGATCGCGATCAGGCAGGCGTCGTCGAGGGTGCCGTCGCCGCCGGTCCCGCTGCGGATCACGCGGTCCAGGGTGGTGTTGCTCCAGCCGGTGGCGGTGCGCGCGCGGATAAAGCGGTGGATCCGGTCCAGAGCGGTGTCGTCGAGGTTGACGATGCGCTTGCTGGCTAGGTCGGCGCTGGAGTCCAGATGTTGGACGAACAGATCCTGGCCGCCGTCGACCCAGTCCAGGTTGAGCAGTTCCAGCAGGTCGGCGTAGGTGATCCCGGCGCGGGTGATGAAGGTGTCGACCACCTCGAGCGTCGCGGCGGCCGGGGATGCCGGGGTGTTCCAGATGGTCGGCTGGTTGCCGGGGTCAGCCGTGACCACCAAAGCCCGCTGCGCGTCGCTCAGCCCGAGACGTTCGGCCGCGACGGCGGCCTCGGAGGGCGCTCCCCCGGTGCGCAGCCGCCTCATCAGCTCGGCCCGGTCGACGTCGAACTGGGTGAAGTAGCGCCGGGTCTCCTGGTGTGCCAGGTCGAACGGCAGGGTGAAGCACCAGGAGCTGGCCGCGAGGGCCTGGTAGGCGGTCTCGTTCAGGTACTGCGGGGCCGCCGCACGCTCCGCGTCGGTGCCGAAGGTCTGCCGCAGCACCCGGACGCGCCACTGACCGCCCTCTGGCGAGATACCGGCGACGGCGGTGGTGTCCCGGACGACGAAGGCACCGTCCAGGTCGGGTCCGTGCACGATCGCCGCGGCGGTGAACGCCAGCCCGGCGCCCTGCAGCGCGGCCAGCAGCGCCGCCGGGATCGGACCGGCGGCCACCGGTCCGGAACAGGTCAACCCTGGATCGGGCGCGACGGCCTGTTCCAACAACTCGCACACCAGGTCCAGGTACGGGATCGAGGTGTTGGTGTTGGCGCAGTTGAGGTCCGTGACCGCGAGGTCGGGGCGGCGCTGAAGCAGCACGTCGCGGGCCCCCTGCCAGGTGACCGCGGGCGACGTCGTGGTGTCCATGACCTCACGGTCGCCGAGGAACTGCAACACGTCGACCAGGTACGCCGCGGCGCCGTGCACCGATCGGCAGTCCTCGCACTCGCAGAGGTCCACAGTCGAGAACAGGCTCTTCATGTTCGGGAAGTCCCTGGTCACCGGCTCCAGGTCCGCCGCTGCGGCGGCCAGGGCCGGCAGTGTGGTGGCGGCTGCAGCGCTCTGGAGCTGACCGGCGAGCAGCAGGCTGCCGGTGTGCACGTCCACCGCGGTGTGGTAGGCCCGCAGCGCGTCGGGGGCGGCGGCGCCGTCGCGTACGAAGTTTCGGACGAACCGCTGACGCCCCTGCCGCACCACCCCGGCGGCGGAGGTGATGCCGCGGGTCAACAGCGCCCTGGTGTGGTCGTAGTTCGGGGCCAGCCGGTAGACGCGCTGAGCGGCGTGCAGCGCGCTGCGGGCGCCGGGGTCCAGGGGCGCGTCGGGCCCAGCCAGCAGGCCGCGCAGGTCGCCGCGGGCGAGGTCGAAGTCCGGGTTGGCCGCGAGCACGGCGGCCACCGCGGCAGCGTGCGGCAGCGGCGGTTGGTCGTCGCGGGCCAGCCGCGCGGCGAACGCGGTGGTCGGGAAGCGCTGGGCCATCCGTGTCTGCATCGCCTCACCGATCCGATCGGCGCCCTCCGGGTCGGCACCGGCAGCAGAGCGGGCCCGGTCGCCCGTGTCCGGCCCGCCGGCCGCGGTGGCCCACTCCGCCGCGGTCACCTCGGCCAGCCGGTGCTCGTCGCCGTTGCCGCTGATGCCGAAGCGATCCCGCACGGCACGAAGGAGCGCGGGGTCGTGCCCGAGCAACTCGGTCAGGGTCAGGGTGCCCAGCTCGTCGCCGGCCTGCGGATCCGGCGGAACCAACTCCAGCCCCTGCAACCTGCGCAACACGCCGGGCAGGTCGCCGAACGGGTCGGCGTCGAGCACCGCCTGCAGTTGCTCATGCAGGTCGGACTGGACCAGGTGGGCGAGCTGCGCCCGCAGCACCCGCTGCCGCTCGTGGCGCGCCCACTCGCGGGCCTCCCTTCGCCGCCGGTGCAGCCGCGCGAGGATCTCGGGCAACTCGTCGTCGAGCCGCTGCGGCACGCGGAAGGTTGCTACCGCGGCGTGCACGGCCGTCTCGATGTCCTGATCCGGGAGCAGGGCGATGTCGTGGAACAGCGGTCCGGTGGGCACGCCGACCGTGATGTGCAGCCGTGGGGTCAGCGACAGCCAACGTTGCGCCGCGGCGAGCGTCTCCTCGACGAACAGCGCATAGAAGAAGTACGGCGGGATCTCCGTCTCCCGGGCGAGTCGGTTGGCGACGATCACCCAACCGACCCGGTCGCGGTCGAACCCGGTCTCGCCGGCCAGGAACACCACGTCCTGCTGCTGGTCCAGGTCCGTCCAGTCGTACTGGCCGAACAGCGGCTCCAAGGTGGACACCAGGCGCTCGTACTCGCTGCGGTCGGGCACCGCCCGCACCGCGAGCCGGACGGTGACCGACACCAGGTCCGCAGCGTTGAACACGGTCGACTCGACCGGCGGCTCGTGCACCACCCGCCCGTCGAGCAGCACGCGCGGGTAGATGTCCGGACGGTCCAGCTCAAGCTGCTGGGACCGCTGCGGCGGGTAGCGCACGAGGTAGGAGCCGTCCTCACCGGTGCTGGCCTCGCCAAGCTGCTGGCTGCTGCGCAGGTCGCGGTCCATGACCTGGACCGTCGCCCGGGCGATGGGCAGCTCGTCGGGGCCGAGCACGAGACCGACCACGTATCCGTACCGCGGGGTGGGGTGCTCCCGCAACGCCCGCCGGGTCACGCTGTCCGCGGCACCGGTGGCGGCGAGGCCCAGGCGGTGCTGCAATGCGATCAGCTCGTACCGGGTGCTGCCACCGAAGAACCCGTGCACCAGATCACCGGGCTCGATGGTCGCGTCGAGGTCGAGCATGCGGGCGTGCAGGGCGCGGACGTCGTCGCCGGACTGCCCGACGGCGAGGGTGCGATAGGGATCGTTCACGTGGGCTCCCAGGCGCGTTGAGTCTGTGTCGGATCAGAAACCGAGCTTGTCGATCAGGAACCAGGCCAGCTTGTTCTCGTTCTTGTAGGCCGGCTTCTGCGGATCGTCGGGGATCACCGCGGAGATCAGTTTGTCCTGCGCGTCCATCACCTTCGACAACCCGTTGGACGGGGAGAGATCGACGCCGAACGCGGCCTTCGAGGCCTTCTCGATGCCCTTGTCAGCCAGTCCGCCCACCGTGTAGCCGGCGGAGAAGGCCTCGCCGACCGGCCCGCAGTACATGGCCACGCCGGCTACCAGGTCTCCGCTGGCCACCAGCCGGTCGGTGTTGTTGTGGGCGGTCACCACCTCCACGGCGGCCACCCCGACAGCCAGCGGCTTGGCCACCGCGCCGACGACCTTGGCGACCGGCGCCACCACCTTCACCACCGGAGCGGCGACCTTGGCGAGGCCGCCTGCCGTCTTGGCCAGCGCGCCGGCCTCCTTCACCACCGGCGTGACGGTCTTCGCCGCGGGCGCCACCGCCTTGGCGGTCCTGGCCAGCGCGTTCGCATCCTGCGCGACCGGAGCGGCCTTGCTCAGCACGGTGGCGTCCTTGGTGATCTCGGCGACCGCGTTGGCCTCCTTGGCCACCCCGGTGACCATGCGGGTGTCCTTGGTCAGCTCGGTGACCTTGGCCGCGTCCTTGGTCACCTCGCTGACGGCCGTCGCGTCCCTGGTGACCGTGGTCGTGCCGGTCACCGCGGGCTTCGCCTTGTCCAGCGTCCGGGTCACCGCGGCGGTGTCCTTGGCCGCCTCCACGGTCTTCGCCGCCTCGTTGGTCGCCGTGGTGGCGGCGCTCGCCGGCTGCTTGAACAGCTCAATCTGCTGTGGGCCGCCGTGCGGCGTCGTCGCCACCGGTGGCGCCTTCGGTGCCGCCGGCTGGTCGAACGGCAGCTTCAGCTGGTACTCGGTCTGCACCCCGGGCAACTTCAGCTGCTGGCCGGGCGGACCCGGCGGCTTCGCGGGAGGCTTCCACGTCGTGGCGGCCGGGCCCGCCTGCGGCGCGACCGCGCCGCCTACCGTGACCGGCTTCGGACCGATCCCTGTCACGTGCGCCTCGGGCAGCTTCGGTTGCCACCGCTCCTTTTTGGCGCCGGGCACCCACTCGGTCGTCTTCCGCCCCGACCGGCTGAACTCGCCTCGGCCCTTGGCTTCCGCGCTCTCAACCGCCTCGCGTATCGACTGTTCGTTGTTGGCCCGCCAGTCCTGGACGCCGACGTGGGACACCTGTCCGGCCTTCTGCTTCCACAGCGGCATGTCCGCCGGGTGCCCGAGGTCGAACCCCACCCGGCCGTCCGGTCTGGGCGGCGGTCCGCCGAACAGTTCGACGAGCTTCCGCGCGTGCTCGTAGTGCTTGTCGGTGAACTTGCCGGACTCGGTCGCCTTGACCGGGAACCTCAGGGACTTCGACTCCACGAGCCACATCTGCAGCGGCTTCCAGGGCGGCTCGTCGGCCAGGCCGGTGGGGTCGACCCGGGAGACCGGGTTGTTGCCGGCGTAGGAGTAGCGGTTCACCCCGTCGATCAGGCCGGCGGGGTCCGGACTCAGCCAGCGGCCCAGCCAGGGGCAGTAGTGGCGCGCGCCGAGCCGGTAGTAGCCGGTCTCCGCGTCCTTCTCCTTGCCGAGGTAGCGGTAGCGCCGGGTGCTCACGACCGCCGCACCTCGGGTCAGCCAGAGCGCCGTGGTGCCGAACGGGTGGTACTCCTCGTACGCGATCACCGCCCCGGTGTCGTCGCACTCCACGGCGCTGGAGCCGAGCAGGTCGGCCAGCTGGTAACGCACTCGGGGCGCCGGATCGAAGGCGGGGTCGTCCGCGTCCTGCACGAGGGTCTCGACCAACGCGAGGGTGCGCTTGCCGTCCAACACGCGGATGGTACGGCGCTCCAACACCAGCACGCCCGTCCGGTACCGGCGGAAGATCTCCAGGTCGCCGAGGTAGATGCGCTCCTCGCGGAGGCCGCCGTTGCGCTGCCAGATCTTGCGCACCCGGTTGCCGCCGCCGTCGTGGTGGTACGTGACCGTGCCGCCTCCCCCCAGGTCGGTGCCGGCCATCCGACCGCGGTGATCCCAGCTAAGCGAGTCGAGGTGCGGCGTCCTGGTGGTGTTGCCGGCCGCGTCGTGCTCGAAGGTCGCCGAGTACGGGCCGGCGTCCGGATCGCCGGGGCGCTGGTGGGCGGCGAGGCGGTTGGTGCCGGGTGTGTACGCGTAGCCCCGGGTCCAGCTCAGCGTCGGGCTCGCGTGCGCCATCCGCAGGATGTTGCCAACGCTGTCGTAGGTGTAGCTCTCCGTGTAGGTTCGCAGCGCGGTGGCGTCGTTGGGGTGCGGCAGCGGCGGCAGGGCCGGTTCGGACTGGTTCGGCTGCGGCCCGAGACTGGCATGCTCGCGACCGGTGGCGGTGCGCAACCGGTAGACCGGGTCGTAGCTGAACAGTGCGCCCGGGGCCACC
Source organism: Micromonospora sp. B11E3 (assembly GCF_039871625.1). Taxonomy (NCBI): domain Bacteria; kingdom Bacillati; phylum Actinomycetota; class Actinomycetes; order Micromonosporales; family Micromonosporaceae; genus Micromonospora; species Micromonospora sp. B11E3. Next base: position 14,266 of record NZ_JBDPMC010000100.1, read on the forward strand.
ACGGCGCCGGCGAAGAACACCGTCTGCGCGGCACCATCATGGACCTGTACGACGTTGCCGACCGGGTCGTAGGTGTAGCCGAGGTCCTGGATCGTGGTGGCACCGGCGCGGGCGGTAATCGCGACGGGTCGTCCGGACCGCTCGTCGTACTCGTGCCGCACGACGACGCCGTTGCCGTGGTGGACGGCGGTCCGCCGGCGGCGCGCGTCGTGCTCGGTGGCGGTGACCAGCGGAATGTCGGCGGCGGTGCCGGCGAAGCGGCCGATGACCGTGGTCAGCGCGTCACCGCGGTAGCCGAGCCGGAGCTGGGTGCCGTCGGCGAGGTGCTGGACCAGCGCCCGGCCGAGCGCGTCGAACTCGCCGGCGGTGGTGAAGGTCTCCGCATCGAGCTGGGCTGCGGCCGCCGCGTCCAGCGCGGGCAGCGGCTGGCCCACCAGGGTCGACCAGTCCGGATCGGCCGGCGTGGCCAGCAGTTGCCGTGACCCCGCCACCACGTTCCCGGCCAGGTCGCAGCGATCAACCCGGGACAATCCGGCGTCGTCGTAGCGGCGATGTACCTGGCCGATCAGCATGCGGGCCGCGGCCTGTGGATGCGCCTCGCCGTAGACGATGTACTCGGCGAGCCGCTGCGTGCCGCTGATCGGGTGACGGACCAGCAGCTCGGTCGGCCGGCCGAGCAGGTCGTAGCGGCTGGTGATGACGTGGCCGACCGCGGTGACCTGCCGCACCGCCCGGCCGGCGGCGTCGGGGAGCACGAGCTGGGTGCCGGCGTCGGCGCTCTGGGTGCGCAGGATGCGACCTGCGGCGTCCCGCAGCTGGGCGCCGACCCGGACTCCGCGGGCGTCGTGCACCTCGGACATCTCGCCGGCCAGGTCGAGGACGAAGCGGGTCTCGTACCCGCCGTCGGCGCCGTTGTCCTCCCGCGCGCGCACGATCCGCCCGAGCCCGTCACAGAGCTGGACCAACGGGGTGTCCGCGTGGGCGGCGGTGAGCGTTGCCGCGCGCTGCTCGGCGACGCCCGATGCCCCACCCTGCCGGGCGAGATACCAGTCGCTGTTCAGCACCGTGTCGTTGCGGTCGGCGTTGACCTGCTGCCAGGGACCGATCGCGACCGTCTCCACCGTGCCGTCCGGGTGGTCGACCCGGACCAACCTGCCCTGGGCGTCGTAGGTCCGCCGTTGCAGCACGGTGTGCTTGACCAGTGCGTCGGCCGTGTCGAAGTCCGCGGTGGTGGCGAAGTACGGCTCGTACTGCTCGACCGGGTGGCCCTTGTTGTCGAAGACCGTACGGCCGGTGCCGATCCACCGCGGGTTCGGCGTGGTGTCGACCACGACCACTCCCCCGGCGCCGTCGTCGGTCCACGCCTCGCCCGGCTCGCACGACGTCTTGGTCATCGCGATCCGGCCGAACCCGTCGACGAACATCCGCTGCTCGTTCCAGAGCGCCGCCGGGTCGCCGTGCCGCTCTCGGGTCGCCGCGTGCGACCAGCACGGCCCGGTGCCGCTGCGCCAGGCGTCGTCGCCGTAGTCGAAGGTCGCGCCGGGCAGCGGGTCCGGGTCGCCGGTGCCGTCAGGGGCCCGGCGCCAGCTGCGCACGACCCGGCCGAGCGGGTCGACCTCCACCCGCTGCCACACCCCGTTGGCGTCGGTGACCCTGGCCGGGGCGAGGGTGAGGTAGTCGTTGTCGATCTGGCGGGTGAGCAGCGACAGTGGCGCGGTGGTGGATGCGGCCGTGCCGACGACCAGCAGGTGGTGGCTGTCCCAGGTGACGGTCGCGGTGTTGCCGAATGGTGTGGTGTGGGTGGCCGGCAAATAGCAGTCGGCGGCGGAGTATCCGCGCACGCCGTCGCTCGTCCACCACCGTCCGTCGATCTGCTCGTACCCGCCTTCGGCGCTGAAGAGGGCCGGGTTGACGAGGTCACCGAAGGTGGTGGCGATCAGCTCGGGCGTGAGGGCGAACCGCAGCACGCGGCGGACCAGCGCCCGCCGGCCCAGCTGGGGGGCCGGCAGGGCCGCGGTGAGCGAGTCGTTCCAGTACTCGTAGCGGGTCGCCGAACGCAGACGCATCTCGGCCAGGCCGGGCGTGGCCGGCGCGGCGAAGTCCCGCTCGGCGAGCGTGGGCAGCAGCGTGGCCAGGGTGGCTGGGTCGTAGCGGCCGGTCGGGGGCACCGGCAGGTCGGTGATCTCGTACTCGCGGACGGCCGTGGGCTGGGAGACCAGGAACGCGGTGCTGTCGTCGGTGCTGGACAGGTCGGTGACCGTCCAGGTCATCAGGACCCGGTTCTGCTCGTCGATCTCGGGCACCCGGCGGCGGTAGGCGACGCTGACCGTGGAGCTCGGCGTGCCGTGGGCGTCGGTGTCGAGCGTGAGGTCGTGGGTGATCCTGGGATCGTCGGTGGTGCGCTCGTAGTGTGCGGTGATCGACTCCAGCGGTTCGACCCGGAACGCGGCCGGGCGGGTTCCGTCGCACGGCTGGAGCTGGCGGACCCGCAGCCTCGTCTGGGTCACCACGACCGGCGCGGCGGGGCCGCCGTCGTCGACCCACGTCTCGGTACGCACCGCCCGGCCGGCGAGGGCCCGGGCGGACTGCTGGAACTCGTTCCCACCGGTGACGCCGACCCGGTCCGGGCCGGCGAGGAGCGGCGCCTCGAGGTCCCCGGTGAACACGCCGTCCTGCCGCTGCCCGGGCAGACCGGTGGCGAACCACTCGCAGGTGCGCACGGCGGGCAGGTCGAAGGCGCCGCCGCCAAGGCTCTCCGCGTCGAGGGTCTCCGCGTAGCTGAAGCCCCGGGACTCCCGCTCTACCGGATCGAACCAGGCGTCCCGGTAGGTGTAGCGGGTGGCGTGTCTGGTCCCGGAAACCTCGTCGACGGCCTCCACCAGGCTGACCACGGTCCCTGCGGAGCTGGTCGTGGCGCGCCATGGGCGGCCGCGCCGAGCGGCGGCGAGCTGCTGGCGGGCAGCGGTGTCGTACTCGATCGTCGTCCGGGCACCCAGGTTGTTCACGATGGAGCGCAACCGGTGCGGTGGGCCCTGCACGGCCAGGTCCAGGTATCGGGCGACGGGCGCGTTGGGCCGGGACGAGGTCCAGACCAGGCAGGGCGTGCCCGCTCCGAGGAGGTCGAGGAACTGCACCTCGCCGAGCGCGTCGATTCGCGGCACCCGGGCGAGCACCTCGGGCCCGGCCCAGCCGGTGCCATGCTGGTTGCGCCACGCGGTGATGTTCTGATCGCCCAGGTGGACCAGGTCAGCCGTGCCCGTGCCGTCCAGGTCGGCGAAGCGGATCCGGCTACCGTCGAGCGGGCCTTCGAAGGTGAGCGTGCCGGTCATGGTGACCCGGGCGCCGTAGCGCCCCCAGCCGAGGTTCGGCCAGTAGTCCACCCGGCCGCCGCGTACCCGGACCAGGTCCGGCTGGCCGTCGCCGGACATGTCCACGTTGAACCACTCGTGTGCGACGTCGTCGGCGGCGGGCCGGGGACCGGATTGCTCGTCGGCGGCGGTGAAGATGGTCCTGGTGGCGCCGTAGCCGACCCTGCCGAGCGACTCGGTCCACCGCACCGCGTCCGCCCCGCACCGTACGACGTCGGCCAGCCCGTCCCCGTTGAGATCGACCCGCTGGGACCGGGGATCGGCGAGATCGGCGACCGCCCGGGTCAGGTAGGGCCGGTACCGGTCCCAGCTGCCGTCCGGCTGACGGACCGAGGTGCCGGAGAGCCCGCCGGTCTCCGCAGCGACCCCGGCCCGGCCCGTGCCGTCGACGTCGCGCAGTCCGGCGGTACCGGCCGCGCCCGTCGGCGGCAGCTGCGGCACCCGCTGCGGTGGGCCGTAGCGACCGCCACCGGCCGGCGGTTGATACCACCAGCCCCCGGGCGTGGTGGCGAGCACCCCGGGCAGCCCGTCCCCGTTGAGGTCGATGAACCGCAGGTGCGCGCCGTCGGCGCGCAGCGCCAGCGGGACGGCGGTGATCTCGTCGGCGGTCACCGGGTCGACGTAGCCGAACTCGACCGGGGGCAGTGCGGTGCTGTCGTAGGCAGCCCCGGACCACCGGTAGCCCACCTGCCGCAAGGCGGTCAGTTGTGACAGCCCGCCGTCATGGGTCAACTCGATGGTGCGGACCAGTCGCGGCGTCGGCCCGGGACCGAGGTCGGCACCGAAGTCGTGGAAGACCATCAGCCGGCGCAGCAGGCGGTAGGTCCGGATCTCGAAACCGGCGGTGTAGACGCTGTACGCGTCGTCCCGGGCGGGCCAGGCGTGGGCCTCGGTGGGCTCGAGGTCGTGCTCGCCGTAGTCGAGCACCACCAGCAGGCGGGCGCTGCTCGCGTCGTCCGGGACCGCGTTGGCGTAGCGGATGCGCTTGAGGTGGCGGTTGGCTTGGAGCGGGGCGCCGGCTGCGAGGCGGTGCTGCTCACCGGGCTGCGGCGTGACTCCTGCGGTGTCTTCCCGCTTGTATTCATAGGTCGCGACGTTGCCGAGGCTGTCCCGGACCTCGTCGAGCAGCCACTCCGCGACCCGCTGGCCCGACGGGTCCGCGGGATCGGTGATCCGGCTGTCCGGCGTCCGCCCGAAGCTGCGCGTGACGTTGCCGGCATCGGTCGTCCGCCAGAAGGGCGCGCCACCTGCGGTCGGGGTGCAGCGCTCGATCCGGGTGCGGGTGTCGTCGGTGCGTGGCCGGTACCGCCGCACCCGGTACGGCGTGCCCTCGATGTTCTCTGGCCGCTCGACGACCTGCCCGCCGCCGCTGCCGTCGGGTTCCAGGCTCGGTACGAGATCGTCGTGCCCGGGCAGCGAGAAGGCGTCGTCGTCGGTGTAGGTGGCGAGCCGCTTCGGACTGTGGCGGGTGATCGACTGCACGGAGAGGCGCCAGCCGTATCCGCACACCGACCGGACGCCGCCGGTGTGGTCGAGGCTGAGCGGGGCGGTGCTGGCACCCCGCCCGGTGCTGGTGGCGACCGGCACGGAGACACTCAGCGTCCCGGTCTGGGTGCTGACGTTCCAGTGCTCCCCCATGCCGTGCACCACGAGCCCGCCGCGCGGTAGCTCGGGTGCGGGGAGGAACGCGGCGTCGCCCTGGGATCCCGCGGGAACGGCGGACGGGGTTCTCATGGCGCGTCATGCCGGGGGTACGGCGTCCTGGCCAGGTGGGCCGTCGAGTCGTCCGGGCTGCTGGGCTGTCCGATCGATTTCATGTCGGTGTCCTCGTGGGGTCTCGGTCCCGCATGACGGCCAGCCGCTGCCCGGTCAGCCATGGCGCCACCTCGGCCGGCAAGCCAGGCGGGCACGGGAACTCGCCGTCGACGCCCCGCCCGCTACGCGGTTCGCCGCGACCTCTACCGGACTCGTCCAGGCGATCTAACCTGAAACCCGTTGGGGGTTGCACGCGCTCGACGATCCAGTGGCACGACCCGGCCATGCTGTAGCTCCCACTGCCGTACGGCGCGTGGAGAAGACTCGATACAGCCGACTTGAATCGTCCTTCAAGGGTAGCTGGAGCGGACCGATGTGTCGGCTACTTGACCGGAATTCGGCGACCGTGCCGCCGAGGTGACGGGAGCGGCGAACTGCAGGTGCGGCTAGTACCAACGCCGCTCGGTTAAGGCGTTGTGGCGGCTGTCGAGGGGTGTGTCGCTCAGGCAAACAGAAGCGGAGTTCCGGTATTGAGGTGAGTCACTCCAAGAAACCCTCGAGACCAGGAACTCCGCTTTG
>NZ_JBDPMC010000101.1:0-19637 GCF_039871625.1 Micromonospora sp. B11E3
TCACGCGCCGCCGTCTCATCCACCACCGGCCCGGCCAGGGGCAGCCGCAGCCCATCCGCCGCGACCCGCTCAGCCAGCGCCTCGACCTCACCATCAACCCCGACGGGTGTGTCGTACTGCCCCACCATGGAGATAGCCATTAACCTGTTCCTATCTGTGCCGACCAGCTTCTACTGGCCATAACGGACTTTCATTGACATCCGTTACACAGATCTCCCTACAGGCCCGCGCCTTCGACACGGCGGTCAAGGCCGCGCCGGTGGTGCACCTGGACGAGACCGGGCTGCGGGTCACCGGCCGTAACCGGTGGCTGCACGTGGCCTGCACCCCGCTGCTGACCGTCTACCACCTCGACGACAAACGAGGCGCGACCGCGCTCGACGCGATGGGCGTGCTGCCCGCACTACGCGCGCCGCAGGTCGCCGTTCACGGTTGGATGCCCTACTTCACACCCGCCTACGCCAGCGTCGACCACGCCCTGTGCAACGCCCACCACCTGCGTGAACTGGACGGCTGGGCCGAACGGGACCCGACCCGCTACGCCTTCGCCGCCGACCTCGCCGCGCTGCTGCGCGAAGGTCACCGGCTCGTCGGCCAGGCCGTCACCGCCGGCGCCGACCGACTCGACCAACAAACCCTCGACGACCTGCTCCAGCGCTGGCAGGCCGCGGTCGACGCCGGCTACCAGGCCAACCCGCCCCCGGCGACCAAACCCACAGGCCTCGGCGCCAACCTCATCCCCGCCCTGCTCAACCGCATGCGCGGCTTCACCCGCGAGATCTGGCGCTTCGCCCACGACTTCACCGTGCCGTTCGACAACAACCAAGCCGAACGCGACATCCGCATGACCAAGATCCAAATCAAGATCTCCGGCGGCTGGCGCACCACCCAAGGCGCCCGCGCCTGGCTACGCGTGCGCTCCTACATCTCCACCACCGGCAAACACGGCATCCCGGCCATCACCGCCCTCCGCGACGCCCTCACCGGCAGCCCCTGGCTCCCCGCCCTACCTGAATAGTTACGACGAATCAGCGCCGGACGGACCCAGCGGCGGGAGACTCAGCGGCGGGAGACTCAGCGGCGGGAGACTCAGAGCAATTGTCAAGACTTGTGGATGAGAGATCTTGATTAGGCGGCAGTGGCGGTAGGAGCGGCCTGGTTGGGCGCGGGGCGTTCGACGAGCTTGCCGCGTTCGAAGCGGGCGCCGGCGCGGACGAGAGCGACGAGGTGGGGTGCGTTGACCGCGCGCCAGCGGTGCTGGGCGGCCTCGATGAGCTTGAACGCCATGGCCAGGCCGGCGGCCTTCGACCCGGGCCCTTTGGTGACCTTGGCGCGATGCCGGACGGTGGCGAAGGTCGACTCGATCGGGTGCGTAGGTGCACCCAGTGCTCGGCGGGGAAGTCGTAGAAGGCGAGGAGCTCGTCCAGGTCGTCGGTGACCTTGGCGACGGCCTTGCCGAACTTCGCGCCGTAGGCCAGGAAGACGCCGCCGCGGACACCGGGCTGACGGTCGCCGCCGCGACGCTGGTGAGCGAGACGTTCGGCCTTGGCGGCCTGCCGTGGGGCGAGGCGCCGCATGAGGGTGTCCAGTTCCTCGTGGCGCATCTCGGTCAGCGCCGGGTCCGACAGCTTCTCGATGATCGTGGTCCTGGCCGGGACGCTGTCGTGTTCGAGGAAGGCGAGCAGGTCGCAGGTGGTGTTGAAGCGGGTCGGAGTGGTGCCGGGGACGTGGCCGTGGTCTTCGAGGACTTCACCGGTTTCGCGGACGTGGTCGGCGATGCAGGTGGCGGTGACCTCGAGCAGGTCGGCCAGGACGTTCATGGAGCAGACCTGGCGCAGGTAGAGCAGGGTGAGTAACAGTCGTGCCGGGTCGTCGAAGAGTGGCTTCTGGCGGACCTTGCCGGTGCGGCCCGGCGTGTTCTTCCGCCGCGCTGTTCGTTGTAGCGCTGCTGGGTGCGGGCGGCCTGAGCGGGGGCGAGAGCCGCAGCCAGCTGCGCGAAGGCGTCGCTGGTCATGCCGGTGAGACGCTCGTCGGCCAGCTTCGCGAGCACGGCCTGACGGCGCCGGGCGGGGCCGTCTTGCTCGCCCGTCGGTGTCGGGGTTGTAGCTGGCGTGGGCTGGAGTGTGTAGTTCCAGTTGCCCAGGACGGCGTGCCGTTGAAGCGGCAGGGCGGCGAAGCGCTCTTTGCTGATCGCGATGCCGAGGGGGTAGTCGCCGGTGTCCAAGGTGGCCTCGACACGCAGTCCGGCGCGGGTGGTCGTGGCGGCGATGGTCTTGATGACGACGTCTTGGCTGGTCAGAGGGCGTCCACGCCAGTTGCGGGTGATGTGCGAGAACAGCCGGCGTTCGATCTTGTTCCACTTCGAGGTGCCGGGTGGGAAGTGGCACACGGTGATCTCAAGGCCGGTCTCGGCGGCCAGGGCAGCCAGCTCGCTCTTCCATACCCGGTAGCGGTAGCCGTTGGAACCGCCCGCGTCCGCGGTGACCAGCAGCCGGGTAGCGTTCGGGTAGTCGAGGCTGCCCCGCGTCCTCCACCAGCGGCGAATCGATTCCACGGCGAAGACACAGGTGTCGTGGTCAACGCGACGTTCACCCAGCCGGTGTTGCGGGCCAGGTCGTAGATCCCGTAGGGGATGGCGTGCTCGACGTCCGGGCCGCTGAAGAAGAAGTGGTGGTCCTCGACCTCGACCGGCTCTCCCTGCGGCCGCCACTCCCGTCCAGCCATCGGCAGGTTTCCGATCTGCTCGCGCTTCTTGGTGTCCACGCTGATCACCGGCTCACCGTCAGCCTGGTGCCGCTTGACCTGCTCATTGATGTAGCGGAACTGGGCATCGCGGTCCGGGTGCTGGGCCCCCTCCAGAGTCTTCGCGTTGACCTGCAGGCTGAATCCCTGCTGCTTCAGCAGTCGGCCCACCGTCGGCGCCGAGACGGCGTAGCCCTGCCGGTTCAGCTCCTCCGCCAGGTGCCGCAGCGACTTCGTTGTCCACCGCAGCGCGCGGGCCTTGCTTGATACCTTCATCAGCTATCCCTGGGAAGGTACGCCCTCCCAAGGTCATCCACAGGTTTCAAGCATTGCTCGGCGACTCAGGCAAGCCCGTTCTGACACAGATGACCGAAGAGTTCGAGAGCGTCGCCACGGGTCGCTCCGACCCGGTCGAGTACATCGGGGTCACGCAGGCGCCGAATGACCGCGCCGAGGATCTCGGCCCACAACGCGGGGGTTCCGCGGGTTACCTCACCTCGCAGCATCGCCCGTTGCACGATGCTCTCGATCTCCCGGATCGCGATCTCCTGGTGCCGGTCATAGATGTGACGCGTCGGTGAGTAGTTCTCCACGTCGTGGATGAACTGGCGGCTGGCACGGCGGTTGCGCTCGACCGAAGCCGACAGGTAGGCCTCAACTTGGTCGCGCACGCCGTCCGCATCGTGCGCGCGGCGGAGGGCGTCCTTGCCCATGCTGTTGAAGAAGCGGTCGACAACGCCGACGACGACCTCCTCCTTGCTCTGACCGAGCTGATACAGGGTGCGCCGCGAGGTCTGGACGAGCCGGGCCATGTCGCCGACAGTCAGGTGCCGGAAGCCCTCACCGAGGAAGAGCTTCTCGAGTTGGTCGAGGACGTCCGCCTGCCGCGCCGACAACTGGCTCGGCCGCACACTCGTCGACTGACTCGTCATCACACACCTCTCTCCGCTTGCAGGCGAATGGGTCCTCCGCCGCCAGGTGGTACTCGGTTGGCCGGAAGAATACCGATGTGGCTGATCGCCAGCTCGGGTGAGTCGCGTGCGGCCGGTTCAGGAGGGGGTGCCGCAACGACGCAGCTTCCATTCGGCCATGGAACCAAATAGGTCGATGGACTCGACCTGTGGTGTCTCGGGACGCGCGCGACGGTAGGCGTGGTATGTCGTCACCACGACGCGCTCGGCCTGGGGCAGCGTGGCGAACGGTCCCAGGTCCATCCGGTCAGCCGCCTCCCGCCACGAGTGCCCGGCGTGCAGCGACTTCTCGACCTCGCTCTTGACGTGCGCGAGGTAGGCACGTGCGGACAGGATGCCGTCGACATCCGTGACCGGGCCGTGCCCGGGCACGACGATCTCCGGTTCGAGCCTGATCATCCGGTCGCAAGCTTCGATCCAGTCATCGAGCGAGTCGGCCCACATGATCGGTGTCCTCCCGATGAACAGCAGGTCACCGGCGAAGAGCACCCCGCAGTCCGGTACGTGGGCGATGGCGTCGCCGGACGTGTGGGCAGGGCCCAGTCGAAGCAGCTCGACGCGGCGCCCGCCGACGTCGACCGACATCTGCGTCTCGAAGGTCACGTCGGGCCCGCGCATGGCGATGCCCTCGAAGTCGAACGGTCCGAAGCAGTCACGTAGGAACGGCGAGAGGATCGGACCAAGGTCGGCCTCGACCAGGCTGCGCAAGCGTTCCGGGGTGGACCCGTGCCGCATCTCGTGGACGGCCTCGGACGTCGCGTGGATGGCGACGTCGGCTCCGAGGAGCTGGTTGCCGAAGCAATGATCTCCATTGGCGTGCGTGTTCAGCGCCCCTCGGACAGGGCTCGTTGCGGTGATCACCCGCATCGCGTCCAACATCTCGGCGGTCAGCGGCAGGTCGAACAGCGTATCGACGAGGAAACTCTCCCGGTCTCCCCCGATCAGGCCCGCGTTGCTCCAGCCCCACCCGCCGTCGGGCAGCAGCCAGGCCCAGACCCGATCGGCTACCTGATGCAGTCCCCGGGTGTACCCGGTCATCGTGATCCCTTCCATCAGTAGCCCGTCGACAGCCGGTGGACCTCTGGCCCCGGTACGATGCGCTGCTCGGTCCGCCCGAGCAGGTCTCCTGTCAGTGACACCACGTCGCCCGGCCTGAGCCAGCGCCCGTACGTCGCGGGATCTCCGTTGAGGTGCTCCAACAGACACCCTCCCGGGAGGGTCCCGGACCCGATCACATCGCCTGCTCTGAGGGTCGTACCGCGCGAGACGAACGAGACGATCTCGGCGAACGTCCAGTCCATCGACGCTGTCGTGCCGTGCGTCAGTTCCTGCCCGTTGACCGCGGCCGAGACGACCAGGTCCAGCGCCTCGCCAGCGAGGCGGTCCTCGACCTCGTCGGAGGTCAGCAGCCATGGGCCGAGGGTGACGCCGCAGTCCTTGCCCTTGCCTTGGCCGATGCCCAGCGCGGTGTCCATGCGCTGCAGGTCACGCGCCGTCCAATCGCAGAAGAAGGTGTACCCGACGATGCTGTCCTGCGCCGCACGTTGATTGAGGTCGCTGCCCCCGATGCCGATCACCGCGGCGATCTCGAGTTCGAAGTCGAACCATCGCGAGCCCGGTGCGACGGGTACGTCGTCGTACGGGCCGTACACCGTCGCAGGATTGCCGAAGTAGAAGGCCGGCACCTGGTACCAGACCTCCCCGAGTTCGGGATCGCGGCCGTAGGCCCTCCGGCAACCCCGCGCGTGTTCCAAGAACCCCAGCGCGTCCCGGACGGACGGTGGGTGCGGAATCGGCGGCAGGAGCACGCAGTCTTCCCATTCGACGACCGCGTCGGGCGAACGCACGAGGCGCGCGGCCACCTCGTCCAACTCGGTGCGTCCCGAACCGATGAGGTCGAGCAGCGGACGTGCGACATCGAGCACGTGGACAGCCCCGTCAACGACCAGCCCGACGCGCTCTTCATCCGCGTAACGACAGGTCACCCAGCGCATATCGACCCTCCCGTCCCGATCAGGCCCCGTGCGGCGCCGGCGACTTCGTCCCCGCCGTGTCCGCGCCCCACCAGTCGGGCTTCGGCGGAACAAGGCCGCCGTAGGCCTGCGACCGCTCCCGGATGTACGCGCCGGACTCCTCAAGCCCGCGCACCGCCTTGTCGAGCAGATCCGGCTTCATGCGGCCATTGCTCTTGACCACCTCACCACTGACGACCACCGTGTCGATGTCGGCGACCGTCGCGTTCATGACGATGGTCGACAACGGGTCGAGCGCGGGGACAAGTCGCGGGCTGCGCCGATCGACCAGAACGAGGTCAGCCGCCTTACCCACCTCGATGGACCCGCAGACGTCACCGAGTCCGAGACCGATGGCCCCGCCGAGCGTCGCGAAGTGCATGACATCGGCCGCGTGCAGTTGCAAGCCTTCCATGTCGTAGACGCCCACCTCCTCGAGAGCCTTCTGGTTGCTGCGTACTCTCTCGCCGGCCAGCATAAGCCGCATGGCCGTGAACATGTCCGGCGAGTTGTTCGACTGGATGTCCGTGCCGAGACCGGCCGTGACCCCGGCCCGGTCGGCGATCGCGGCGATCGGGTAGCCCATGCCCATGCCCAGCTCGGTCTCCGGCGTCGACGAGACCTTGCACCCGTGCTCTGCCAGCAATGCAAGGTCCGCGGCATCGGACGTGTTGCAGTGCGAGTGCAACTGGTGCGACCAGAGCAGGCCGGCCGTGGCGAGTTCCTGGATTTCCGACAGGTATCCGGGCCGCCACCGCGAGTTGGTGTGGGCGTGAATCAAACAGTCGAGCTCTTGCCCAAGCCGCATCTCGCGAGCGACCTGATCCATGCCGACGAGGGTGATCTCTGTCGGCGCGAGGCCGAACCGGGCGCGTCCGTCCGCCCCGCCGGTCCATGCCCCGGCCACCCGACGCGCATCGTCCATGCGCTGCTCGAGGCTGGTGAAGAACCGCGCTTCGGCCGGCTGATCATAGAGGCCGTAACACCACACTCCGCGGATACCCGATTCGGTGAATGCGCCGGCGCCGGCGTCCGCGTGCTCCGGAGTGACGATGCAGTGGTTGTAGTCGACCGAGCAGGTCGTCCCCGAATCGAGCAGGCTCACGGCCGCCCCCAGGGTCCCGTTGTAGACGTCGACGGCACGGTGCACGCCGGAGTGGTTGCGGCGAATTACCCACACGTAGTCGGCAAGGGTGAAGTTGGCGGTCAGGCCCCGCATGGTGGCCTGCCACATGTGGTGGTGGGTGTCGACAAAACCCGGGATGATCCATGCCCACTGCGCATCAACCACAGTCGCCCCCTCTGCGACGATCTGCGGTTCGAGCCGAGCAATTCGTCCGTTCACCACCTCGATGTCGACGTGGCGGAAGTCGTTTGCGCGCGGATCGCCGATCAACACCTGAGCTCCGCGATAGATGGTGTGAGGGCTCATGGGGCTCCTTCCGGCGGCGTCGGCCCGAATCGGACACCGCTGGGTCAGCGCCACGGCGGCCGTTCGCCTCCGTGGCTTCAAGTGGGCAAGGCATTGCACGGTACCAGGATCGGATATATAGTACCACCCATGGTACCCGCCTCTTCGATGTCGCTCCCCGTGATCGATCTGGGCGCCGCCACCCCCGTCCCGACACCTACGACCCGCCCCTTCTGGGACGCGGCGCGTGAGGGACGCCTGTCGGTGCAGCACTGCGACTCCTGCTCCAGTTACCTGTTCTATCCCCGCCTGGCCTGCGTGGAGTGCGGATCGCGCAGGCTCTCATGGGTCGAGACGAGCGGGCGAGCCACCCTCCTGAGCTACGTGATCGTGCACATGCCCGCTCCTGGGTTCGAGGAGGCCGCGCCGTACACGCTGGCGATCGTTCGTCTGGCGGAGGGGCCGACCATGATGACCAACATCGTCGGGGTCGAGCCCCGCCCGGAGAACCTGGTGCTCGACATGAACCTCGAGGTCAGCTTCGAGAACCGGGGTGGTTGGGTCGTTCCGGTGTTCACCCCAGTGGTCGAAGCGGGCCGATGATGGCCGTCGCGATCGCAGGTGCCGCCGAGACCGCTCTCGGTCGTCTGCCGCACCTGTCGGAGCTGGACCTGCATGTGGACGCGGCCCTGCTGGCGTTGGCCGACGCCGGATTGAGCCTCGAGGACGTCGACGGCGTGACGAGTGCGGTGCACAATCCGATCGACGTCGCCCATGCGTTGGGAGTCCGGCCGACATGGTTCGACGGCACCAGCGTCGGTGGCACGTCGTTCCTCGTTCACGTGCGACACGCGGCCGCCGCGATCGACGCGGGTCAGGCCGACGTCGTGCTGGTACTGCACGGCGAGTCGCGGCGCTCGACGGTTGGCCGCCACCCGCGCCCGATTCCCGCGGACGGCATGATGGGGCAGTTCGAGCTGCCGTTCGGCGTGTACGGGCCGCCGACGATGTTCACGCTCCCCTACCTTCGTTACGCGCACGCGACCGGTACCACGCTGGAGCAGCTGGCCGCGGTCCCGGCCCGGCAGAGCGAGTGGGCAGACGGCAACCCGCGAGCCGCGCGCTCCACCCGTGTGGATGTCGCCGAGGTGCTGGCGTCACCCGTCATCGCGTGGCCCTTCACCAAGCTCATGTGTTGCATGGTCAGCGACGGCGGCGGCGCGCTCGTCCTGACATCAGCCGAACGGGCCAAGGACCTGCGCTGCCCACCCGTGTACCTGTGGGGAGCGGGCGAGGCCGGAGACAGTCCGATGGTCTCGCAGATGCCGGATCTCACCCGGGCCGAGACGTTCGAGAGATCCGCAGCAGCAGCGTTCCGCGAGGCTCGGATCACCGTGAACGACGTGGACCATCTCATGATCTATGACGCCTTCGCCCACGTACCGTTGTACGGCTTGGAGGCACTCGGCTTCGTGGGCCGAGGCGAGGCTGGTGGATTCATCGCCGACGGCAACACGGCACCCGGCGGAGCGCTGCCGCTCAACACGAACGGCGGTGGTCTCCGCTACACCCACACTGGAATGTACGGAATGTTCGCGATCCAGGAGTCGGTGCGCCAGCTCCGTGGCGAGGCCTACTCACAGGTCGAGGGTGTCGAGGTCAGTGTGGTGCAAGGGGTCGGACACTTCTTCTCCGAGGCGGCGACACTCGTGCTTGCGAACCAGGAGCCCGCATGAACACCCTGGCCGGCGCCCGATCACCCCGGGCGCGAGGGTTCTACGAGATCGGCCGGACGAGCCCGCACCGCACCGCGCTGCACGCCGACGGCGATGTCCTCACCTACGCAGCGTTGCTGGCCCAGGTCCATCGATGGTCGAACCTGCTGACCACCACCATGGCGCTCCAGCGTGGTGACACGATCGCCATGGTCCTGCCCAACTCCGCGCAGTTCGTCACGGTCCAGCTCGCCGCCGAGCAGACCGGGCTGCACCTCGTCCCGATCAACTGGCACCTGACCGTCGCTGAGATCGCCTACCTGCTCGCCGACTCCGGAGCGCAACTGGTCGTGACCGAAGAGCCTCTGGAGTCCGTTGTCGCCGCGGCAGCCGAGAACGTCGGACTGACGGCAGGCCGGGTCCTGGTGGCCGGGAACGCGAGCCAGGGGCGGCCGGTCGCCTCCCTGCTCGACGCACAGCCCGTCACGCCGCCCGAGCAACGCAGCGGGGGCTCGATGCACTTCTACAGCTCCGGCACGAGCGGCCGCCCCAAGGGGATCAGGCGTCCCCTCCCCGACCCGCACCGGGACCCCGGTGCGATCGCCGACGTGCGATCGCGACAGAGATCGGCACAGTTCGGACTCGACATCGACGCCGGTCGGGTCCACCTCGCCGTGGCGCCGCTCTACCATCCAGGCCCGAACCTCAACGCGTTGAGCGCCTTGCACCTGGGACAGGAGCTGATCCTCACCCGCCGGTTCGACCCCAGGCTCACGCTCAACCTGATCGACGCTCATGGTGTCACGAGCACCTTCATGGTCCCGGTGATGTTCCACCGGCTGCTCAGCCTTCCCGAGCCCGAGCGGGCCGAGTTCGGCGGTTCGTCGCTCCAGGTCGTCATGCACGCGGGCGCGCCGTGCCCGGCCGAGCTCAAGCAGGCGATGATCCGCTGGTGGGGTCCGGTGCTCACCGAGTACTACGGGTGCACCGAGTTCGGCATGGCCACCCTGATCACGGCGGAGGAGTGGCTCCGCAAGCCCGGCTCCGTCGGACGTCCCGCCGAGGGGATCTCGCTCGAGGTGCGTGACGATCAGGGCCACCCACTCCCCCCGGGACACACGGGCACCGTCTACGTCCGCGGTGGCTACGACTTCGCCTACACCGGAGCGGCGGCCGACGGGGACGCGGCAGGTCCCGCTGCCGCGGACGACCCGTACCGGACCGCGGGCGACCTGGGCCGCCTCGACGAGGACGGCTACCTCTTCATCGTGGATCGACGCGCCGACCTCATCATCTCGGGCGGGGTCAACATCTACCCGGCAGAGGTGGAGGCCGCGTTGGCCACCGAGCCCTCGGTCGCCGACGTCGTGGTGGTCGGTACACCCGACGAGGAGTGGGGACAGCGCGTCGTCGCGGTGGTCGAGCTTCACCCAGGTCATGAGCCCGGTGAGCCGGCCGTCACCCGACTCACCGAACACCTCGCGAGCCGGCTTGCCCGGTTCAAGAGCCCACGTGCGTACCGATTCGTCGACTCCGTCCCGCGCACCTCGCTCGGAAAGGTGAATCGCTCGCAGGTGCTGCAAGCGCTGACGCGGACGACCTCGGAAGACGACGTACCCGCACCTCACGGCCGGTGACACCGGCCGCTGTCCGGCGGGCACGCTCCGCCACCCGCACCATGCCTCACACACAGCGAAAGGAACCATTCTTGAGCAGCGAGACCCCCGTGTACGTGGTGACCGGCGGTGCCGGCGGTCTTGGCGGTGCCACCGCCAGGAGACTCGCCCGCCGAGGCGCCACCGTCGTCGTGACCGACATCGTCGATGTCGACGAGTCCACCGTCCTTACCGAGTACGGGGTACGTGCGGTTTTCGTCCGGGGCGACGTGTGCTCCGAGGCGGACGTCACCCGGGTGCTCGACGTCGCGGCCGAACGCGGCAGCATTCGCGCCCTGGTCCACTGCCCCGGCAAGGGGCTTCCGCGGCGGATCGTCGACCGCGCTGGGGTGCCGTTCCCGCTCGAGGACTTCGAGGCCGCGGTCCGGCTCAACCTGATTGGCACCTTCAATTGCGTACGTCTTGTCGCGGCTCGTATGGCGACCAACCACCCCGTCGACGGTGAGCGGGGCACGATCGTGATGACCGCCTCGGTCGCGGCCTGGGACGGGCAGATCGGGCAGGTGGCGTATGCCGCTGCCAAGGCCGGCGTGGTGGGCATGACCCTCTGCGCCGCTCGGGACCTTTCGGATCTCGGGATCCGGGTCAACACGATCGCTCCCGGGATCTTCGACACACCGCTGCTCGCCCGCCTCGACGACGGCATCCGAGCGACGCTGGCCGCGTCCGTCACCTTCCCCAAACGGCTCGGTGAGCCCGAGGAGTACGCCATACTCGCCGAACAGATGCTCGACAACCACTATCTCAATGGCGAAGTCGTCAGGCTTGACGGCGCGATCCGGATGGCCGCGCGATGAGCGCGGCGGCCGAGCCGGTCCTGTTCGAGGAGTCTGCCGGGATCGCGACGATCACCCTGAACCGGCCGCACGTACGCAACGCGGCCGACTCCGCGATGGCGCACGCGATGGCAGAGATCGTCGATCATCTCAACCAGCGCAACGACCTGCGGGTGGCCATCCTCACCGGCGCCGGTGGCACCTTCTGTTCCGGGATGGACCTCAAGGCGTTCGTCCTCGGCGAGCGCTCCTCCATCCCGGGACGCGGCTTCGCCGGTTTCACCGCGAGGCCACCGGCGATCCCGGTCATCGCGGCGGTCGAGGGTGCCGCGGTCGCCGGCGGATGCGAACTGGTCCTCGCGTGCGATCTCGTGGTCGCCGGTCAGTCGGCACGATTCGGCATCCCCGAGGTCAAACGGGGCCTTGTCGCGGTCGGAGGCGCGCTGCTCAAACTCCCTCAACGAATTCCCCATCAGGTCGCGATGGAATGGATCCTCACCGGCGACCTGTTCACCGCGAAGCGCGCCCACGCATTGGGCCTCGTCAACCACCTGGCGCCCGACGGCGGGGCGCTGACGATGGCCCGGGAGCTCGCCGAGCGGGTGGCGGCCAACGGCCCCCTCGCCCTGCGCGCGAGCAAGGAGATCGTGACGGCTTCGCGCGGATGGACGCCGGACGAGGCGTACGACCGCCAGTTCGCGATCGCACGAGTCGCGATGGAGTCGGAAGACGCCCGAGAAGGGGCACGCGCATTCGCCGAGAAGCGCTCGCCCGTCTGGAGCGGACGATGAGCGGCGGACCGCTCGAGGGCGTCCGCGTGTTCGAGCTGGGTGGCATCGGTCCGGCCCCGTTCGCCTGCATGATGCTGGCCGACCTCGGTGCGGACGTCATCCGCGCGGACCGGCCCGGAGCTTCCATGCACCCCGTACTGCACCGCAATCGAAGGTCGATCGCCTTGGACCTCAAGAGCCCGCGAGGACGGGATCTCGCACTTCGCATCGCCGGAACCAGCGACGCCGTCGTCGAAGGATTCCGGCCTGGCGCCGCCGAGCGGCTCGGCCTCGGCCCCGACGACGTGGCCGGCGTCAACGCGCGGGCTGTCTACGGACGGATGACCGGTTGGGGCCAGGACGGCCCGTGGGCCCAGATGCCCGGGCACGACATCAACTACATCGCACTCACGGGCGCGCTCCACGCGATCGGCCCGGCCGACGGCGATCCGGTCGTGCCGCTGAATCTGGTCGGCGACTTCGGCGGCGGCGGGATGCTGCTCGCTTACGGACTCCTGGCTGGCATCGTCAACGCCCGGACGACCGGCCGCGGACAGGTGGTCGACGCTGCCATGGTTGACGGTTCCGCCCTGCTGATGTCCATGATCCACGGCTACCTGAGCCAGGGCCGCTGGGCCGACGTCCGTGGTGTGAACCGTCTCGACGGCACCGCGCCGTGGTACCGGACCTACGCCTGCGCCGACGGGCGCCACATTGCCGTCGGGTGCATCGAACCGCAGTTCTACACGGCCTTCCTCCGGGTGCTCGGCCTGACGGAGGACGCCGACTTCGACGCGCCTGACGACGAGGGCCGCTGGCGGGCGATGACCGCACGTCTGCGGTCGATATTCGCGACCCGAACGCGCGACGAGTGGGCGTCATTGTTCGACCGGACCGATGCCTGTGTCACGCCGGTGCTGTCGATCGGCGAGGCGCCCTCGCATCCGCACAACGCGGCCCGGGGCACGTACGAGGAGATCGATGGCGGGTATGCGCCCCGGCCCGCACCGCGTTTCGGTACGACGCCGTCCGGCCCGGGCCGGCCAGCACCGGCGGTCGGGGCCGACGGGATCGATCTCCTGTCCGAGCTCGACATCGCCACCGGTGAGGCGCAGGAACTGATCAGCGCTGGGGTTGTCACCATTCCGCCGGAGGCTCCCTGATCCCGGCCGGCCGGGATCAGGCGCCCTCGCGCGGTGGTCAGTCCGGGCGTAGGCTCGCCGAGGGCCAGATGCCTGACCGGACGAGCGCCTGCGCGAGGTGGGCCAGCTCGGCCGCGACAGCCTGGACCGGCGCGGGGGTGCGGCCGCCTCGCGGCATGCCGAGCACGACCGTGCGCGTCACCTCCGGTGCGGTGAGCGGGGCGCCGCTGAGCACTGCGGCGGCGATGTCGCCGGCGACGCCGGCCGCGGGGAGCACCGTCCAGCCGTGCCCGGCGAGGACCAGCTGCTTCTGCAGGTGCATCGAGTTGGCCTGCACGGCGATGCGGGGCGGCGTCGGCACCGAGGAGCGGGCCTGATCGATGAGGGCCCGCAGCCCGTGGCCGGTGACGGGCAGCACGAGCGGGTGTGCGAGCACGGTCTCCCAGGGGACCGGCGACTCTGGAGTCAGCCCGGCGTCCGGCGGCGCCACCGCCCACAGGTGCTCGCGCAGCAGCGGGGCCACCGCCAGCGACGGCGTGTCGGTCAGGTTGTAGAGCAGCGACATGTCGACGTCGCCCGCGTCGAGCCACTGCCGCAGGTGGCCGGAGTACCCGGTCAGCAGACGCAGCTGGATGCCGGGATACCGGGCGGCGATCGTGGCGGCCAGCGGCTGCGCCAGGAGGTCGACGGCGCTCTCCAGCAGGCCGACGCTCACGATCCCGCTGACCCCGCCGGGATCGGGGCGGATCTCAGCGCGGGCCCGTTCCAGCTCGTGCAGCGCCCGGCGGGCCCGCTCGACCAGCAGCAGCCCGGCCGCCGTCGGTACCATCCCCTGCCGGGTCCGCTCGAACAGCGCAACGCCGACTTCCTCCTCCAGCATGCGGATCTGCCGGGTGACCGCGGGCTGGACCGTGTGCAGCACGTGGGCCGCCCGCGTCACGCTGCCCACCTCCGCGACCGTCACCAACGCGGTCAACTGCTTGAGGTCCAAGCGTCACCCTCCCATGCCGACGCCGTATGCGCCCATCATGAAAAGGTATTTCACGAGCCCTCTGATCGCATCACATGATGGGCGGGTGAGTATATTAGCCGAGTCGCTGCGACACTGGCAGCAGGAACCGGTGGAGCTGACACGCCGGGTCGACCCTTGGCCGGCGGAGGCGTTCGCGGGCCTGATCGGGGTGCCGCCACCCGACGCCGATGGTCCCCTGCCGCCGCTCTGGCACTGGTTCACGCTGCTCGAGCATCCGGCCACGGCGGAGATCGGCGCCGACGGCCACCCAGCGGCCGGCCCGTTCCTGCCGCCGATTCCGGGCCGGCGGCGGATGTTCGCCGGCGGCCGGCTGCGTCAGGACGCGCCGATCCCTGTCGGTGCGCGGCTGTCGGCCCGCTCCAGCCTCGCCGGGGTGACGCTGAAGGCCGGCCGCACCGGCGAGCTGGCGTTCGTGACGGTGCGGCACGAGCTCACCGCGGACGGCGTGCCGGTCGGCGTCGAGGAGCAGGACATCGTGTACCGCTCGGCACCGCACGGCGCGGCTGCGCGCCCGGTCGACCGCGCCGAGACGGGCGGCCCTGATCCGGACGGGGCGTGGCGCCTCACGGTGGCCGCCGACCCCGTCCTGCTGTTCCGGTTCAGCGCGTTGACGTACAACGGCCACCGCATCCACTACGACCGGCCCTACGCCACCGAGGTCGAGGGCCACCCGGACCTGGTCGTGCACGGCCCGCTGCTCGCCCTGCTGGCGCTCGAGCTCCCGCGGGTCAACGCTCCGGACCGGGTGGTGCGCCGTTTCGAGTACCGGCTGGTCCGGCCGGCGTTCGCGCCGGCGCGGATCGTGAGCGCCGGTCGGCTCGAGGGGTCCGCGGTCGACGTTTCGGTCGGCGCCGCCGGTGCCGAACCGTCGCTGACGGCGAAGATCGAACTGGCGTGAGCATCCCTGCCCTGCCGCTGCACGGGATCACCGTCGTCAGCCTCGAACAGGCCGTCGCCGCGCCGTTCGCGACCCGGCAGCTCGCCGACCTCGGCGCGCGGGTCATCAAGATCGAGCGGCCCGACGGCGGTGACTTCGCCCGTGGGTACGACGAGGCGGTCCATGGCCACTCGAGCTACTTCGTGTGGCTCAACCGCTCGAAGGAGTCGCTGACGCTGGACGTCAAGTCGGCGCCGGGCCAGATCATCCTCGGCGAGCTGCTGGACCGCGCCGACGTCTTCGTGCAGAACCTCGGGCCCGGTGCCGCGGCCCGGCTCGGCGTCGATGCACCGGCGCTGGCCCGTTCGCATCCGCGGCTGATCCCGTGCACGGTGTCAGGATGGGGTACCGACGGCCCCTGGGCGGACCGCAAGGCGTACGACCTGCTGGTGCAGTGCGAGACAGGCCTGCTGTCGCTGACCGGCACGCCCGCGCACATGGCCAAGGTGGGCATCTCGGTGGCCGACATCGCCGCCGGGATGTACGCCTACAGCGGCGTGCTGACCGCGCTGCTGCAACGGGCGACGACCGGCACGGTGATGACGGTCGAGGTCTCGCTGTTCGAGGCGCTCGCCGAGTGGATGGGCTCGCCTGCGTACTACACGCGCTACGGCGCCGGGCAGCCGGCCCGAACCGGCGCCGAGCACGCCACCATCGCCCCCTACGGTCCGTACGACATCGCGGACGGGACAGTGCTGCTGGCCGTGCAGAACGAGCGGGAATGGCGGTCCCTGTGCGCAACCGTCCTCGGTGACGCGGCGATCGCCGACGATCCCCGGTTCGGGTCGAACGCGGCCAGGGTGGCGCACCGGACGGAGCTCAACGGCCTGCTCCGCGCCGCGCTGGCCGACCTGGACGCCGCCGCCGCCGGCGCCCTGCTCGACCGGGCGGGCATCGCCAACGCCCGGATCAACCAGGTCCGGGACTTCCTGGACCATCCCGTGCTGGCCGGACGCGACCGCTGGCGCCCGGTCGGCGTGCCCGGCGGGACCGTGGCGGCGCTCCGCCCGCCGGTCGACCTGGCCGGCGTCGAGCCGGTCATGGGCCCGGTTCCCGCGCTCGGCGAGCACACCGACGCGATCCTGCGCGAGCTCGGCCGCAGCGACACCACGATCACCGCGCTACGCCACCAAGCCGTGGTTTGAAAGGACCGACCATGTTGAGCAGCGATGAGCAGGCGATTCTCGACGTCGTCGCCGAATTCGTCGACCGTGAGGTCCGGCCCGTCGTCCGTGAGCTGGAGCATGCCAACACGTACCCCGAGCGGCTCATCGAACAGATGAAGCAGCTCGGCATCTACGGGCTGGCCATCCCCGAGCCCTGGGGCGACGCCCCGGTGTCGATGCCCTGCTACGCCCTGGTCACCGCCGAACTGGCCCGCGGCTGGATGAGCCTGGCCGGCGCGATGGGCGGCCACACCGTCGTGGCCAAGCTGCTGCTGGCCTTCGGCACGAAGGAGCAGCAGGACCGGTATCTGCCGAGGATGGCCACCGGAGAACTGCGCGCCACAATGGCGCTCACCGAGCCCGGCGGCGGCTCCGACCTGCAGAACCTGGCTACCCAGGCCCACCGCGACGGCGACACCTACGTCGTCAACGGGTCCAAGACGTGGATCAGCAACTCCCGCCGATCGGGGCTGATCGCGCTGCTGTGCAAGACTGATCCGGCCGCCCGACCCCGGCACAAGGGCATCTCCGTCCTGCTCGTCGAGCACGGCCCGGGCCTGACCGTGTCGAGGGATCTGCCGAAGCTGGGGTACAAGGGCGTCGAGGCATGCGAGCTCGTCTTCGACGACTACCGCGCACCGGCCGGCGCGCTCCTCGGCGGGGTCGAGGGGCAGGGCTTCGCCCAGATGATGAAGGGCCTGGAGACTGGCCGGATTCAGGTCGCCGCCCGCGCGCTCGGGGTCGCCCAGGCCGCGTTCGACGACGCACTGCGCTACGCACAGGAGCGGGAGAGCTTCGGCAGACCGATCTGGCAACACCAGTCGATCGGCAACTACCTGGCGGACATGGCCACCAAGATCACCGCGGCCCGGCAGCTAATCCTCCACGCCGCCGGGCGATTCGACCGCGGGCAGCGCTGCGACATGGAGGCCGGAATGGCTAAACTGTTCGCCTCCGAGACCGCGATGCAGGTGGCCCTGGACGCGGTCCGCATCCACGGCGGCTACGGCTACTCCACCGAGTTCGACGTCGAACGGTACTTCCGCGACGCCCCGCTGATGATCGTCGGCGAAGGTACCAACGAGATCCAACGCAACGTCATCGCTGCTCAGCTGGTCAAGCGCGGCGGCCTGGACCGGACATGATCGGCGGCACACCCGCGCTGCGGTGCCCGGCCCTGTTGTTCTGCCCGGGCGACCGTCCGGACCGGTTCGACAAGGCCGCCGCGGCCGCCGACACGGTGATCCTCGACCTGGAGGACGCCGTCGCCGCGGACCGCAAGGCACGCGCACGCGAAGCCGTCGTGCCCGCACTGCGCCGACTCGACCCCAGCCGGACCGTCGTACGGATCAACGGCGTCGGCACACCGTGGCACGACGACGACCTCGCCGCCCTCGCCGGCTCGCCCGGCACCGTCGTGATGCTGCCGAAGGCCTGCGACGTCGCGGCAGTCGAGGCCCTCGTTTAAGGGCATCATGGCGGCGAAGAAGAAGCCCGTGCGGACCCTGTCCCTGGCCGACCTGGGTGTCGCGCCGGGTGAGGTCGGTTTCGACGGCGCGACCAGTACGGTGCTGGAGCACCGCAAGCGTCCGCCGCGTTCCGGCGGTGAGAAGGTCACCGACGAGGGCTCCGGCGGCGTGCGGCTGGTCGAGTTCCTCGCCACCGAGAAGTTCGTGTGAGGGGTCAGGGACATGTCTGAGGTTCTCGTCGTCGTCGACGCCACCCGGGAGTTCGGCGTCAAGAAGGTCAGCTCACCCTCGCCCGGGAGCTGGGCACCCCGGCCGCGGTGGTGCTCGGTGGCCCCGGCGCGGCCGAGGCGCTCGGCGGCAGGCTGGGCGAGCACGGGGCGGAGAAGATCTACGCCGCCGAAGGCGGGGAGATCGGCGGCTACCTGGTGGCTCCGAAGGCCACCGTCCTGGCCGACCTCGTGAAGCGGGTGCAGCCGGCCGCGGTGCTGCTCGCCTCATCGCAGGAGGGCAAGGAGATCGCCGCGGTCGAGCGGTTCGTCCGGGGGGTGCCGGGCGCTCGCCTGGCGGTGCAGCTGGACAACGGCATCCTGACCGACGTGGTCGGCCTCGCCGCCGACGGTACCGCCACCCAGGTCGCCTTCGCCGGCTCCACCATCGGCACGTCCAGGGTCACCAGGGGCCTGCCGCTGGTCACCGTCCGGCCGAACTCGGTCAACCCCGCTCCGGCCCCGGCCACCCCGACGGTCGAGCAGCTCACCGTCACGGTGGGCGAGGCCGACAAGCTGGCGAAGGTGGTCGACCGGGTCGCCGAGCAGAAGGGCTCCCGTCCCGAGCTGACCGAGGCGTCGGTCGTCGTCTCCGGCGGTCGGGGGGTCGGCGGCGCCGCGACTCCACCGGCTCTCGCCGCGATGCCGATCTGCTACAAGTGCGACGCCGACTCGATCATCGGACCGGACGAGCCCCTGCTCTGGCCGTCCTACACGGAGCAGCTCGACTTCGAACTCGAGGTCGGCTTCTTCACCTCCCGGGGCGGCCGAGACCTCACTCCGGAGCAGGCGGTTGATTACATCGCAGGCGTGACAATCTCCAATGACGTCAGCGCCCGCGACAACCAGTTCTTCGAGATGTCGCTGTCGATCGGACCATCGAAGGGCAAGGACTTCTGCACGGCGATGGGGCCGTACGTGCTCACGATGGACGAGGTCGATGAATGGGACATCCAGCTGAGTGCTCGCGTCAACGGTGAGATCTGGGCCTCCGGTACCACCGCCGACCGGCAGTTCTCCTTCGCGGAGGTGCCGGCCTGGGCCTCGCTCGACGAGGACGTGCGACCCGGAGAGTTCCTCGCGGTCGGAACCGTCGGCGGTGGGTGCGGACTCGAACTCGACCGGTGGATCCGCCCCGGCGACGTCGTCGAGCTCGACGCGTCCGGTATCGGAACCTTGCGCAACCCCGTAGGTGAACGGCACGTCGCACCGCCCGGCGCGGGCCTGCGCACCTATTCGGGGTCTTCCCCGGTGCACCCGGGACGTCACTGAGCCGAGGACGCCACTTATCCCACCTTG
This sequence comes from Micromonospora sp. B11E3, assembly GCF_039871625.1. NCBI lineage: Bacteria > Bacillati > Actinomycetota > Actinomycetes > Micromonosporales > Micromonosporaceae > Micromonospora > Micromonospora sp. B11E3. Next base: position 19,386 of record NZ_JBDPMC010000101.1, read on the forward strand.
ATCCTCCAGGAGCGATTCATCATGCTGCGGAATGGCAACAAACACCCCCACCCGGCCGACGCGAACACCCTGCTCGACCAGAGAGCAGCGGCAACTCCGAACGCCCCCTTCCTGGTGTTCGAGCACGACGACGGGACGATCACCGAGGTCACCTACGCGGAACAGGTGCGCCGAGCCGCCGCGACTGCCGATCTGCTGGCACGGCTCGGCGTACGAGCCGGGGACCGGGTCCACCTGATGACCGCCAACTGC